>NZ_JCANOT010000016.1:0-29116 GCF_059552495.1 Methyloversatilis sp. S146-33 | reverse complement strand
CGCCACGGCGTGCAGACGCAGACCCGCCGCCACAGCTTCCTGGTGTCGCTGATCGGCATCAAGCGCGTGGTCGTCGCCATCAACAAGATGGACCTGGTCGGCTACTCGAAGGACGTGTACGAGCGCATCGAGAAGGACTACCGGGCGTTTGCCGCGCAGATCGGCCTGTCCGACATCCTGTGCATCCCGATGTCGGCGCTGAAGGGCGACAACATCATCGAGAAGAGCGCGGCCACGCCGTGGTACGCCGGCCCGGCACTGATGGACCACCTGGAAACCGTGCAGATCGAGGACGACCTGCAGGCGCGCCCCTTCCGCCTGCCGGTGCAGTGGGTGAACCGCCCGAACCTCGACTTCCGCGGTTTCTCCGGTCAGATCGCCTCCGGCACCGTGCGCCCGGGCGACCGCGTGCGCGTGCAGCCGTCCGGCCGCGACACCACGGTCGAGCGCATCGTGCTGTCGACGCAGGATCTGAGCGAAGCGGTGGCCGGTCAGTCGGTCACCGTCACCTTCGCTGACGAGATCGACTGTTCGCGCGGCGACGTGATCGTCGCCGCCGACACGCCGGCGCTGATCGGCGACAGCTTCGACGCCACGCTGGTGTGGATGAGCGACGAGGCCATGGCCACCGGTCGCAGCTATCTGATGAAGTGCGGCACCCGTACGGTCGGTGCCACCGTCCATGCGATCGAATACCGTGTGAACGTGAATACGATGGAGCGCTCCGCCACCGCCGCGCTTGCACTGAACGAGATCGGCCGCGTGTCGCTGCTCACGGACCGACTGCTTGCCTTCGATCCGTACGAGTCGGTGCGTGATACCGGCAGCTTCATCCTGATCGATCGCCTCACCAACAACACGGTCGGCGCCGGCCTGCTGCATGGCGCCCGCAGTCGTCCGCGCGACCTGAGCTGGACGCGCCTGGAAACCGGTCGCGCTGCACGCGCTGCACTGAAGCAGCAGTCGCCGCTGCTGCTGTGGGCAGGCGAAGGCATCGCCGCCGACAAGCTTGAACAGAAGCTCATGTCGCTCGGCCGCCACACCATCACGCTGCCGGCTGCCACCGCCGATCTGCCGCGCATCGTCGGCATCCTGCTCGACGCCGGTCTGGTGGTGGTGATCGACGCCGACTCGGCGCAGCCGGAGAGCCTGGTCACCGCACTGGCGGCCGGCGAGCACGTCGAACTGAAGATCGACGCCGGCGCCGCGCAGGCCGCGCTGGACGCCAGCGGCCAGCGTCTCGTGCTGGCTGCAGGCGCAGCGGAGGAAGTGGTCGAACAGATCGTCGAAACCCTGCGCCGCGCCGGACGTCTGAGCTGAGCGACAGGCCGGGCGCGCTCGACACGCCCGGTCCTTCCTCCCACCGACGCCGGAGCCGCGATGAGCGCCCAACCTCCCGCAGACGAGGACGCGGTCCGCGCCGCGTCGATCGAGAAGTACCGCAGGCGTGCTGCCGGCTATGACGCCACGTGCGGACCGACCTGGCCGATCCGCGAGCGCGCGATCGCGCTGCTCGGCCTGCAACCCGGTCAGTCGGTGCTCGACGTCGGTTGCGGCACCGGTCTCAGCCTGCCGCTGCTGCGGGCTGCCGTCGGCGATGCCGGGCGGGTCCATGGCTTCGACCAGAGCCCGGACATGCTGGCGCAGGCGCGCCGCCGCGTGAGCGAAGCCGGCTGGGACAACGTCGAACTGTTCGAAACCGCGGCGCAGGGCCTGCGCTTGCCGGACCGGGTCGATGCGCTGCTGTTCCACTACACCCACGACATCCTGCGTTCGCACACCGCAGTCGACGCCCTGCTGGCCTGCGCAAGACCGGGCGCCGTGGTGGCGATCGCCGGCATCAAGTATTTCCCGCGCTGGCTGGCGCCGCTCAACCTCTGGGTCTACCTGAAGAACCACGGCTACAACGGTGCGCCGGGCGAACTGCGCACGCCGTGGGACCGCATCGCGCCGCGCCTGGTCGACTGGTCGATCACGACCACGCAGTACGGCATGGGCTATCTCGCCCGCGGCCGCGTGCCGGAATGACCGACAGATCCGCGCCGGGCCCGAAGCAGGCCATCGTCGCGCTGGCCGCGCTGCTGCTCGGCAATGCGCTGCTCAGCGCCAACAATCTGTGGCCCACGCCCTTCATCGTGCCGGATCACCGGCTGTCGCCGGAGTTCGTCGGCCTGTGGCTGGCGCTGATGGCGGCGGTTGCCCGCTATGGCCGTCTGCCGGCTCGCGCACTTACGGTCTTCACCGCGCTGTTCCTGCTGTTCGCGTTCGGCCGCTATGCCGACGTGACCGTGCCCGGCCTGTTTGGCCGGCCGGTCAATCTGTTCTGGGATGGCCAGCAGATTCCACGCTTTCTCTGGGTGACGGCGCAGGGCCTGCCCTGGTGGGTGAGCGTCGGTGCGCTGGCAGCGATTTCGCTGCTCGGCTGGGCACTGTGGCGCGGCGCGCGAGCGCTGGTCGGGCAGATCGCGCACCGGGCGGTTCCGTATGCGCTGCGTCACCGCTGGTCACGCGTCGCGACCGCGCTGGCCGCGCTGCTGGTGACCGCCAATCTGGCCGGCGTCGAGGCAACCTGGCCGGTGGTGTCGCGACCGATCACGCCGACCTACTGGCGGCAGGCCACGCTGCTCGCGACGCTGATGTCGCCGGAGGCGGTGGCGCGCGCGCTGCCGCAGGTGCCGGCGCTGGACGACGCGCTGGCGCAGCCGCCGAGCCGCGCGCTGAGCGCGCTGCGCGGCCGCGACGTCTATCTGATGCCGCTCGAATCCTACGGCGCGGTGGTCTATGACAATGCCGAGGCGGCGCGTCTCCTGCAGCCGGCGCGCGACCGTCTGGCGCAGGACCTCGCCGCCGGCGGCTGGCAGGTGGTGTCGGCCTTCATGCGCTCGCCAACCTTCGGTGGCGCGTCCGATCTCGCACAGCTCGGCATGCTGTCCGGCCTCGATCTGAGCGACCCGCGGCGGCACGACCTGCTGGTCACGACCGAGCGACCGACGCTGATCACCCTGTTCCGGCGTAACGGCTACCGCACTTACGGCTTCTATCCGGCGCTGTTCTGGGCGTGGCCGGAACGCGTGTTCTACGGTTACGACGTGTTCATCGACGGCCGCGACCTGCGCTACCCGGGGCCCGAAATGGGCTACTGGAAGATTCCTGACCAGTACTCGGCCGAGCGCTTCGAACAGCTGCATCCTCGTGCGCCCGGGGAGCCGCCGCGCTTCGTATTCTTCCCGACCATCACCAGCCATCTGCCGTTCTCGCCGGTGCCGCCCTTCCAGCCCGACATCGATCGCCTGCTCGGCGACACGCCCTTCGATCCGGCCGATGCGGCGCGCGCGCTGGCGAAGAAGCCGGACTGGCTGAACATGTTCCCGGACTACATCGGAACCATCGAATACACCTACCGCTGGCTGGGCGACCACCTGCGACGGGCGCCACCGCACGACACGCTCTACGTGCTGGCCGGCGATCACCAGCCGGTGGCCGGCGTCAGCGGTGAAGGCGCGTCGTGGGACGTGCCGGTGCACATCGTGTCGCGCGACCCCGAACTGCTTGCGCGCTTCGTCGCCCAGGGCTTCCAGCCGGGGCTGGCGCCGCCCCGCGCGCCCATCGGTGGCCTGCACGACCTGACGACCCTGCTGCTGCGGGCGGCTGGCGATCTGCCGATCGCGCAGCTCAGCCTCGCGTCGCAGTCTTCGGCGCTGACCGTTCAGGCGACGTCGAGCGCGGCCGGTGTCGCTTCCACTGCGTCGTCGCGATAGGGCGCGCGCCAGCCGAGCAGGTCGCTGGCCGTTTCCGCCCGTGCGCGCAGTTCGGCCGCGTCGGTGCCGTCCAGATGGACGATGCCGTAGCGGTGGCTGCCCGTCCATTTCAGGTCGCGCCGCAGCGCCCGGCCGCGGCGGCCGAAGGCGAACATCAGGCCGTCCGGAAAGGCGTTGGCGAAGCGCGCACGCCGCGCCGTGTCGGGCATTTGCGGCACGGTGGCTGTGTCGAAGGCGCGATAGACCAGGCTGGCCGCGACGCGGGCACGTGGCGTCTCACGACGCAGCAGCCGCGGGTCCTCGCCGTGCGCCAGTGCGAGCGACCAGACGTGGGCGTCGATGCCGTGCACCCGCAGGTAGAGGTCGGAAAACTGCGACGCCAGACGCGGATTGCACTCGATCACGGTAAGCCGGTCGCGCGCATCGTCGTAGAAGAACTCCAGGTTGAAGAAACCGTGGTCGTAGCCGATCGCGCCGAGGAAGCGACGCGCCACGTCGAGCGCGCGCGCCTGTACTGACGCGGGCAGCCGGCTCGGCAGTTCCCAGCGCATGAAAGCCTGGGTGCCCGGATGCATGATGGCGTCGACCACGCCCAGCGCATGCACCTGTCCGTCGAACACCCAGCCGTCGAGATTGAACTGTGGCGTGGCTGGATCGACCGGCTCCTCCAGCAGCATGCGGTGGGCGCTGCCGGCCTCGGGCAGCCGCGCGCGACAGACGCGGTCGAAAGGTTCGATCAGACGGCGGATGATCCAGCGCTCGGCAAGATCAAAACGGGTGTGCGCCTGCAGCGCCTCGCGACTGCCGACTTCGCGCGCCAGCACCGAGAAGGCCGCCTTGATCGGCTTTGCATAGACCGGGTAGGCAAAGCCGGCCGGCAGCCGTGCCGGCACGTCGTCGCCGCACACCATGTCCAGCGCGGCGAAGCGCAGGCAGGCCTCTGGTGCGACCGCCTCCAGCACGCACCGTGCGTGCAGCTTGTGCTGTGCGGCCAGAATGGCTTCGGGCGGCGCACAGGGCAGCCCCAGCCGCTCGGCCACCAGCGCCGCCGCCAGCGCGCCGAAAGCTTCGTGATGCGAGATCACCGCCGACCAGTCGCGCCGCCGGCCGCGCGCCGCGGTGCGCTCGGCGAAGCGTTCGAGGTCGAAGCCGATCAGCCGCAGACTGGACGGAAACGAAAACAGATCGAAGCCGGCGTGGTCGAAGGCGTGGCCCGCGCCGGAGCGGGCGAAGCCGATGCGATCCCAGTCGTAGGCGAAAAGCAGGCCGGCGCGCGGTCTGGAGGGCACGTATCATCCTTGGCGAGTGGCCGGTCGCGCCGGCGGGATCCACTGCGGGCAATCGGCCGCCCGCGCAGTACACAGAATACGAGGGGAATGGACCATGGTGCGCACGCCACGTTTCATCCAGCTGCAGCCGGTCGGCGAGGCAGGGCAGATGCCGGCTCTGTGGGCCGGTCTGCAGGCGCCGGTGGCGCGGGTGTCGCCGAAGTATTTCTACGACGCGCTGGGCTCGCGGCTGTTTGAAGCGATCACCGAACTGGACGAGTACTACCCGACGCGCACCGAGGCTGCCATCTTCGACGCCCACGCCGCCGACATGGCAGCACGTCTGCGCGCGCACGCGGGCCCGGCGCACGATCTGATCGACCTCGGTGCCGGCAGCTGCGCCAAGGCGGCGAAGCTGTTTCCACTGTTCGCGCCGCGCCGCTATGTCGCGGTCGACATCTCGGTCGACTTCCTCAAGCACTCCCTCGAGTGCCTGCAGCGCGCCCATCCGGACATGGACATGGTGGGTGTTGGCCTCGACTTCTCCGCCGCCCTCGCGCTGCCAGCCGCGTTATACGACGGGCCGGCCCTGGTGTTCTACCCCGGCTCCAGCATCGGCAACTTCGCGCCGGACGAGGCGCTGCGCCTGCTGCGTGAAGCGCGCACGGTGGCCCGCGGCGGCGCGCTGCTGATCGGCGTCGATCTGGTCAAGGACAAGGCGGTGCTCGACGCCGCCTACGACGACGCGCTGGGCGTGACCGCCGCCTTCAACCTGAATGTGCTGCGCCATCTGAACCGCATCGCCGGCACCGATTTCCGCATTGCCGACTGGCGCCACGTCGCCTTCTTCGATCCCGCCACCTCGCGCATCGAAATGCATCTGGAGGCACGCCAGACCCTCACCGTGCGCTGGCCGGGAGGCGAGCGCAGTTTCGCCGCCGGCGAGCGCATCCTCACCGAATACTCGTGGAAGTGGACGCGCGAGCTTTTCGAGGTGCTGCTGCGCGAAGCCGGTTTCGGCGACATCGCCTGCTGGACCGACGCGCGCGACGGGTTCGCTGTCTTCCTTGCGTGCGCCTGATGAGAGGCCGATCAGCCGAGCGCGCAGCTGCGGAAACCGGCCGGCACGTCGTCGCGGTCGGGCCGGAAGAAGTTGCGGTAGCGCGGGTCGCGCATGCGCGGCTGCGTCATGAAGGAGGCGCCGCGCAGCACGCGGCGGTCGCCGAACCACGGCGCCGAATAGTCGCGGTAGGGGTGGGGCGCGAAGCCGGGGTAGGGCAGGAAATCGCTGGCCGTCCATTCCCATACGGCGCCCCAGCGGAAGCGATCGGCCGCGCTCGGTGCAGCGCTCAGTGCCGAGTACTCCCACTCCTCCTCGGTCGGCAGCCGGCGGCCGGCCCAGCGGCACCATGCGTCGGCTTCGTAGGCGCTCAGATGGCAGGCCGCGGCGTCCGCGTCAAGCGCCTGCCACTGGCCATACACGCGGCGCTCCCAGCCGCTGCCGGCGCGTCTCAGGTAGCGCGGCTGCGTGCGCCCCTGGGCCGTGCGCCAGCGCCAGCCTTCGCTGCTCCACCAGTGCGGGTCGTCGTAGCCGCCGGCATCGACGAAGGGCAGGTAGTCGCGCCAGCTCACCGCGGCGCTGTCGATGTCCAGTGCCGGCACGCTCATCGCGTGCGCGCTCAGTTCGTTGTCGAAGGCGAAGCCGTTTCCGCTGCTGCCGAGCAGGTGGCGGGCCGCGGGCAGCGACAGCGTGTCGCGCGCGCCGGCCGCGGCCGGCTGCCAGCGCGGGTCATCCACCGCGATGTCGAGCTGTTGCGCCATGTAGAGCGCGGCTTCGTGGTGCATGTCCTCGTGCAGCAACGACAGGCGGAAGAAGTAGAGCGCGTCGTCGCCGTCGTCCGGCACGCCCGCCAGCAGCGAGAGGACACCGTCCAGTTGCCGGGCGAGATCGTCAAGTGTGGCGTCGGCGTCCGGCAGCGGCAGGGTGGGGCGGCTGGCGTGGGCTACGCGGCTAGAGTCGTACAGCGCGTCGGCGTTCGCCCGCAGCGGCGGCGTGCGCGCGACATCGGGGTCGGCACGCACGCCCTTCAGATAAAGCGGATTGCGCAGCGTCCACCATTCCTGGAACCATCCGATGTGGCCCAGCTCCCACAGCGGCGGATTCAGCGTTTCGTGAACCGGGATGCGCAGTGTCGGGCAGGCGCGCTGATAGTCGGCGAAACGGGCCAGCGTGTCATCGCGGCTCGCGCGCAGCGCTGCCGCGAGAGCCGTGCGGTCTCCGCGACGGGCGCTTGCCGATTGATCTGAGGCCTCCATCGAACACACGTCCATGTCCCGTCCATCCATTGTCATCGTCACGCCGGCGCTGGCCGACGCCAACAACGGCAACTGGCGCACTGCACGTCGCTGGGCCGCCATGCTGCGGCCGCGTTTTGACGTTCGGCTGGCGTCCGACTGGCAGGGTGGCGACGAGGCATTGATGATCGCACTGCACGCCCGCCGTTCCGCCGCAGCCGCCACCGCGTGGCGGAAGGCACACCCGTCGCGTCCGCTGCTGCTCACGCTGACCGGCACCGATCTTTACCGCGACATCGACTGCGACGCCTCGGCCCGGCATTCACTGGCCATAGCCGATCGCCTGATCACGCTGAACACGCTCGGCGCGCGTGCGCTGCCGCCGGCGCTGCGCGCACGCTGCAGCGTGCTGCTGCAATCGACGCCGGCGCGCGCACGCGTTGCACCGCCGACGCGCCATCTGCGCGCGCTGATGATAGGCCACCTGCGCGCCGAGAAGGCGCCGGACACGCTGTTCGACGCGGTGCGCCGGCTGCGCACGCGCACCGATATCCGCATCGACCACATCGGCGGGGCGTTGGATCCCGCGCTGGGCGAGCAGGCGCGCACGCTGATGCAGGAATGCCCGCACTATCGCTGGCTGGGCGGGCTGACGCACGGCGACACGCTGCGTCGGCTGGCGCGCGCCAGCGTGCTGGTGCATCCGAGTCGCATGGAAGGCGGCGCGCACACGGTGATCGAGGCGGTGCGCTGCGGCGTGCCGGTGATCGCGTCGCGCATCGATGGCAACGTCGGCCTGCTCGGCGAGGACTACGACGGCTGTTTCGAGGTGGACGACGCGGCGGCGCTGGCCGCCTGCATCGCCCGCGCACGCGACGACGCCGGCTGGCTGGCCCGGCTCGACCGCCAGTGCGCCGCGCGTGCGCCGCTGTTCGCGCCCGAACGAGAGCGCGCGGCACTGGTCGCGCTGGTCGACGGATGTCTGGCATCCTTCGGCCCGCGACACGGCGTCGCGACCGCATGACAACCCCGCAAGAACTGGATGGACAGATGAACGAAGCGCAGGCAGCGAGCACCGAACCCCGACTGACTTCCCTCTCGCATGGCGGCGGCTGTGGCTGCAAGATCGCGCCCGGCGTGCTGTCCGACATCCTGAAGCGCACGGCGGCGATGCCGGTGCCGCCGGAACTGATGGTGGGCATCGAAACGTCGGACGACGCGGCGGTCTATCGCCTCAACGACGAACAGGCGCTGATCGCGACCACCGATTTCTTCATGCCCATCGTCGATGATCCGTTCGACTTCGGTCGCATCGCCGCCACCAACGCGATCAGCGACGTCTATGCGATGGGCGGCCGGCCCATCCTCGCGCTGGCGCTGGTCGGCATGCCGATCAACGTGCTGTCGACGACCACCATAGGCCGCATCCTGGAAGGTGGTGCCTCGGTCTGCCGCGACGCCGGCATCGTCGTCGCCGGCGGCCACACCATCGATTCGGTCGAGGCGATCTACGGTCTGGTTGCGCTGGGCATCGCCCATCCGGACCGCATCCGTCGCAATGCCGACGCACAGCCGGGCGATGTGCTGGTGCTGGGCAAGCCGCTGGGCGTCGGCGTCATGTCGGCGGCGCTGAAGAAGGGCGCACTGGACGACGCCGGCTATGCACGGATGATCGCCAGCACGACCAAGCTCAATACGCCGGGGCCAGATCTGGCGGAGTTGCCCGGCGTGCACGCGCTGACCGACGTGACCGGCTTCGGCCTCGCCGGCCACGCGCTCGAACTGGCGCGCGGCTCGGGCTGCGACGTCGCCATCGACTGGTCGGCGGTGCCGCTGCATGTCGGCACGCGCGAACTCGCCGCGCAGGGCTTCGTCACCGGCGCATCGAACCGCAACTGGGCCGGCTACGGCGAACGCATCGTGCTGGCCGACGGCTTCGCGCCGGAAGACCGCGCGCTGCTTACCGACCCACAGACCAGCGGTGGCCTGCTCGTGTCCTGCACGCCGGACGCGCTGGATGCGGTGCTCGCCACCTTCCGCCGTCACGGCTTCGATGCCGCCGCCGTGGTCGGTGGCGTCGGTGATCGCAGCGCAGCGCCGGTCGTGCGCGCCCGCTGATTTCGGTCACATCGGTGGCATACTCGCCGCCGTTCCGTCCGCCCGGATGGTGAAATTGGTAGACACAAGGGACTTAAAATCCCTCGACGCAAGTCGTGCGGGTTCGATCCCCGCTCCGGGCACCAATACAGGAACAACCGGCTCCGGCGCCTCATCTGGGCCCCCCCGTGGGCGCGACCTTGGCGGCGACACTGCCGGTACGGACCGCCGGCTTCGCTTTGGGCTGCAATCGCGAGCAAGCTCGCTCCCACCCAACCCATGCTCATGCTCATGCTCGGGTCACGGCGCTGGCGCATTCCCATTGTGGGAGCGGCCTTGGCCGCGACTGGGCGGCCGCGGTCCGCCGGCTTCGGTACAGGCTGCTGCTATCGCGGTCAGAAGGCCCCTCCGACGGCATCCGCGTGTGCAGGCGATCAGCCGGCTCGGCTTCCGCGCACAACGCCCGCCAGACGTCGGATTCCGCCGACAGATCGCTTCGTTGCCGGCCTACCGCGTGACAGCGCATCGCTCCCTAGACTTCAGATCAAGCCGCGAGCGATCGACATCGCGTGCTGACCGATCAATGACTGCGGAGAAACGCGATGAAAACGCCGATCCATACCCTCAAGACCGTATCCATCGTGGCCGTGCTGGCTGCCCTGACGACTGGCTGTGCCGGTATGAGTCGCAGCGAAAGCAACGCGATGATAGGTGCCGCGGCCGGTGGTGTCGCCGGCTCCGTGCTGACCGGGGGCAGCACTGTCGGTACGGTGGGTGGTGCCATCGTCGGTGGCGCCATCGGTAACGAAATGGGCAAGAAGAAACGCTGAACGCCGCGCTCGCTTCGACGCCGCCATACCGGGGCCGGTGGTGCACGTTTGTGCCACCGGCCCTTCGTCATTCTGTGCGGCCCCGAAGCGGCGCTATGCTGTGCGCTTCCGCCTCCCGGAAATGATCATGCTCGTCGACACCCACTGTCATCTCGATGCCTTCGAATTCGACGCCGACCGCTTCGACATGATCGCGCGCGCACGCCGCGCCGGCGTCGGCTGCATGTTGCTGCCGGCGGTCGACCGCGACGGATTCGGGCGGGTGAGAGCACTGTGTGACGGACAGGCGGATCTGCGCTTTGCATTGGGCATCCATCCGCTCTTCGTGCCGGCCGCGAGACCCGACGATCTGGACCGGCTGGCGATGGAACTGGATGCACACGACGTCGTCGCGGTGGGAGAGATCGGCCTCGATTTCTTCGTCACCGACATCGATCCCGAACTGCAGGAGTGGTACTTCGTCGCCCAGCTGAAGCTTGCGCGCGAACGCGGCCTGCCGGTGCTGCTGCACGTGCGGCGCAGTCAGGATCGGATACTCAAGCACCTGCGCGCCGTGTTCGGCCGCAACGGGCCGGGCGGCATCGCCCATGCCTTCAACGGCAGCCGTCAGCAGGCCGACGAATTCATCAAGCTGGGTTTCGCGCTCGGCTTCGGCGGAGCGGTGACCTGGCAGCGCGCACTGAATCTGCGCCGCCTGGTAACCGCACTGCCGCTTGAATCCATCGTGCTCGAAACCGACGCGCCGGATATCCCGCCGGAATTCGCCGCCGGTGAGCGCAACGAGCCGGCCCATCTCCCGCGCATCGCGCACGTGATCGCCGGCATACGGGGTATGGCGACCGACGAACTGGTTGCCGCCACCGGGGCCAACGCGCTGCGCGTGCTGCCCCGGCTGGCTGCGTCTTACAGCGCGTAGGCGGCGGAGATGCCGATGAGCCAGCTGCGCTCGCCGGCCGGTGCATAGTAGCGACCGGTCAGCGCGTCGCCGGCGTTGATGTACACCGAGCCAACGTAGTCCTTGTCGAACAGGTTGTCGATGCGCGCAAACTCGCTGACACGCCAGCCGCCGAGCTTCTGCGTGAAGCCGCCGCGGATTGCTGCCACGCCGTAGCCACCGACGCGCACCTGATTGGTGTCGTCACCGAACATGCGGCCGCTGGCGCGGTACTCGATGGCGCCGTTGAAGCCGAGGCCTGCGTGGCGATAGGTCAGCTCCCCATAAAAGGACTTGTTGGCGATGCCGGCGATCTTGTTGCCTTCGGCCACGACGCTCGAGTTGGCCGTGATGCCCGGCGGGTTCGTACTTGCGCACTGCGCGACCAGACACGTGCGGAAGGCATCCTCGAACTTCGCGTCGATCAGCGTCAGCGCGGCATAAGCGGTGAAGTTCTGCGTCAGGCGCGAGTCGATCGACAGCTCGAAGCCCTTGCGCGAGGTGTCACCAGCGTTCTGATAGACGACGCGACCGTTCTGATTGCTCTGCGTAACGATCTCCTTCTCGGAGTCGATGTAGAACACTGCAGCGTCGATACGGGTGGTGTCAGTGACGTAGGACTTCACACCGATCTCGTACTGATTGCTGGTCGACGGCTTCAGGTCGAAGTTCAGGCCGGACTGGTCGTTCGGGCGATAGGCCAGTTCGATCAGCGTCGGGGCCTCGAAGCTCTGGCCAGCATTCGCATAAAGATTGGCGGTCGGCGTCAGCTTGAATACGGCACCGACGGTCGAGGTCCAGTCGCTGTAATCGGCGGAGCCGCTGTCGTCAGGGTTAAGGCGGTTCAGACCCGTGTTGACGGTAAGGGTCGAGCCGCTGCAGGCCGCGCCATCGGTCGTGCAGACGAACTTGTCCTTGGACGAGAACTCGACCTTCGAATATCGTACTCCGGCGGACAGCAGAAGCCGCTCGGTTGCTTCCAGCTCGCCCTGAAGGAAGATGCCGCTCTGCTCGGCGGTGTTCAGTTCGTTTCGCTTGAGCGCGCCCTGCGAGCCGTAATTGACGTTGAACAGATTGTCATTGGCGACGGTCAAGCCATTGCGGTAACCCTTGCGGTCTTCGTCTGCACGCTCGTACTCGGCGCCGACCGTCATCGTCGCCTTCTCGTATTTGTGCGTCCAGCGCACGTTGGTACCCCAGTAGTCACGATCAAAGGTGGACAGGCCGCCGGCTGCGCGAATGTTGTTCTGAACCAGCGCATTGATGGCCAGGTACTGCGCGTTGTTCCGGTTGCCGAGGAAGAAGGCCGCGCGCACGGTGTCTCGATCGGTGAGCGCGGTCTCGAAGATCACACCGCCCTGGCTGTTCTCGAGCGTGCGACGCGTGCCGAAGAACTCGGCGTTGCGGGTGCCGTTGGCGCCGGACAGCGCGCCCGTGCCCTGCTGCCGGCGGTCACCGTTCAGCTGATCGAGGTTCAGGCCCAGCGGGTCCTGTCCCTGCTGGTGCATGTAGTTGCCGACGACGGTGAGCGTCGACCGGTCGCCAAGCTGCCACTTCGCCTTGAAGTTCGCCTGATCCTTGTCGGATTCGCTGTAGGCGCGGTAGCCGTCGGTGCGGAAGTGGGACACGCTGGCGGTGTAGTTGAAAATGCCTATGGTGTCGCCGAACTTCAGGCCGTAGCGGGCCGTGTCATAGCTGCCGAACTGGAAGCTCGGGGTCAGCGTGAAGCGCTCTGGGCCGTCTTCAGTGAACACCTGCACTACGCCACCCGAATGGTTGCCGTACAGCGCGGAGAAGGGGCCGCGCAGCACTTCGATGCGGCTGGCCGAGGCGAGATCGAACAGGCCGGTGCCGCCCTGGCCATCCGGCGTGCTGGCCGGGATGCCGTCGGCGAACAGCTTGACGCCGCGCACACCGAAGGCGGAGCGCGCACCGAAGCCGCGGATGGTCAGCGACTGTTCCTGCGTGTAGTTCTCCTTGCCGGCCGACGCGACGCCCGGCACGCGGTTGATCACCTCGGACAGATTCACCGTCGCACGCTGCTCCTGGATGGTGGCTGCGTCGATCGAATCGATGGCCATTGGCAGGTCGAAGGAATTCTGCTCGACCCGGGTGCCGGTGATGACCACGGTCGGGGCGAGGATGGGCGGAGCGGCCAGCGCGGTCTGACCCATCAGCGCAAGGGCGAGGGCAATCGGTGTGTGGCGGAGCACGGTTGTCATTGGAGGTCTCTCTCTGGGTGTCTACGGCCGGGCGCAATTGCGCGGGCCTGCTGTCTCGGATGCGCGGCGCGTCTGTGCGCGCCTGATCGAACGGGCGCGAGTATAGGCAGCCGCTGCTTACAAAGCCTCACGAAAAACTTGAACCGGCTGGCCGGGCAGCCGAAGACCGGCTTACGTTTCCAGCAAGGCGGCGAGGGCGGGTGGTGCGACCACCTTCAGCGTGGGCGGGCATAGCCGGTGCCGGCCGAGGCGCAGCACGGCGCGGTCGCGCGACACCAGCAGGTCGGCTTTACTGCGCACCGCGAGGTCGAAGAACTTCTGGTCCTCGCGATCGCGGCAGCGCGGCAGTGAGGTATCGGGCTGGTCGGGCTGTGGATGCAGTTCGACCCGTGCGAGGTAGTCGGCGTACAGTCGGGCAGCGGCTTCATCGTCGAGACCGAACTTGTCGTAGCGCAGCACGGTACGCAATTCGCGCAGGCAGGCCTCGTCACATGACAGCCGCGCGCGACCGTCGGTCAGCGCCTGTGCCACGCAGTCCAGTTCGGCGTTGTGCCACAGCAGCAGGTCGAGTACCGCGTTGGTGTCGAGAACGATGTGCTTCACGATGTCCTTCATGATCGGCGCGCAGTGTAGGGCTTCGGCGTCGCCGCGGCGAACGTTTCCGCCCGGCGCGCGGTCTGTTGCGCATCGGCTGAAGGAGGTGCGTCATGGTTTCGCAGGAACTGCTGGCCTTTCTGATCGACCTCGCAGCCAAGCTTTCCGGCTATCCGCCCATTCCGGTCGACGCGCTGCCGCCGGTGCAGGTGCTGTCGGAAGCCGAACTGGCGAAGGCAGTCTGTCCCGACGCCGCGGCGGGCTGCACCAATATCGCGGCCACCTTCGAGACCGAGCACTACGTCATCTACCTGCGCGATACGCTGGACCTCGAAAACGCCGCCGACAACTCCTTCCTGCTGCATGAATTGGTGCATGTGCTGCAGCACAAGGCCCGCGGCGACGCCATCTTCGCCGACTGCCCGACCACGCTGAAAACTGAAACCGAGGCCTACCAGGCGCAGAACGCCTACCTGAAGCGCGAGGGCCAGTTCCTGCGCTTCGGCGAGGCGCTCGGCTTCATGAGCTGCGCTGGCGAGCAGAACACCTTCTTCACGCGCGACATCATGATCGATCCGCTGATCGTGAAGTAGCGCGGGCGGGGTGTGCCGCAGGCCTCGATTCAGCGCCGCGAGCGTTCCTGCGCCGCAGTCGGGGTCAGAAGACCCCCCCACAGAGTCCCGGTCCGGCCTCGGGCCGCCGATCACGCGCCGCCCCCTGTGGGAGAGGTCTTCTGACCCCGACACGGCCGTGGCCATCCTCAGGCTTCGATGCTGGCCGCTGTCGGGCTCAGAGGATCCCCGGGCTCTGGCTCCGGCGGCCGGCAGACCGCTCTTACGACACCCCGGCGCCCCGGTCTTCTTCCTTCGCTTCGAAACGCCCGTAGTGCAGCAGCAGCGTCGGCAGCACCAGCAGGTTCAGGAGGGTCGAGGTGGCCAGACCGCCGACGATGATGGCGGCCATCGGGCCTTCGATCTCGCGGCCGGGCTCGCCCGAGCCGATCACCAGCGGCATCAAACCGAGGCCGGTCACCAGGGCCGTCATCAGGATGGATGGCAGACGCTCGGTTGCGCCGAGGATGGCGGTATCGACGTTCCAGCGGCGGCCCTCCTGCTCGACCAGATGCTGGTAGTGCGACGCCAGCATGATGGAGTTGCGCAGCGTGATGCCGAACAGCGTGACGAAGCCGACCACCGAGCCAAGAGACAGCCAGCCGCCGCCCGCCAGCGCGGCGAGGATGCCGCCGATCAGCGCGAACGGCAGGTTCACGAAGGTGATCATCAGGTTGCGCAGGCTGGTGAAGGCCAGCATCAGCAGCACAGCGATGGCGGCGGCGGCGAGCAGCGAGTGGGTGACCAGCTCGCGCCGCGCCTGGGCCTGGGCCTCGGCCGCACCGGTCACCTTGTAGTAGCTGCCCGGGTTAAGCTTCACGTCCTCGCGCAGCGTGCGCTGCACGTCGTCGCTGAAGCGGCCCAGATCGTGGCCCGCCGCGAGGTTGGCGGTGATGGTCTGCACGCGCTTGCCACCGGAGTGCAGGATCTTGTAGCGGCCATTCTCGACCGCGATGTCGGCCACGTCGCGCAACTCGATCAGCCGGCCGTCCGGCGTGCGCAAGGGCAGGCGGCCGATTTCGGTCGGCGAACGACGGTGGTCGGGGTCCAGCGTCACCACCAGCGGCGTCGCCAGCGTGCCGCGATAGACCTCGCTCACCTTGCGTCCGGCAAAGGCGGTCTGCGCCGCCGACAGCACATCCTCCGGCGACAGACGCCACACAGCGAGCTTGTCCAGCCGCGGTCGCACGACGATTTCCGGCGTGCCCGGCGGTGCCAGCACCTGCACGTCGGTCGCGCCTTTCACCCGTGCCAGCGCGCCAGCGACCGCGCTGGCATCGGCGTCGAGGCGGTCTAGGTTGGTGCCGAACACCTGCACCACCAGCGTCGCCGGGAAGCCGGATTCGGTTTCGCCGATGCGCTCGGTCAGGAAGGTATTCACCGAAAAGGCGAGGCCGGGGAAGCCGACGGTGTTCTGCGCTTCCTCGTCCGAGCGGTCCTCGTCGCCGTCATCGCCGGTGACGGTGCGCCGGATGTCGGCCAGGATGCGCTCCTGATCCTTCGCCGGCAGCGGACCGATCTCGATCTCGACTTCGCTGTAGTGCGGGCCGAAGGGGTCGGCGCCGTTCTGCGCGCGGCCCACCCACTGCGCGACCGACTTCACGCCGTCGATCTCGAGAATCTTCTCGGTCACCCGCTGACCTACGCGCAATACCTCGCCCGGTGCAGTGCCCGGGATGGTCGACAGGTGCACGATGTAGTGACCTTCGCGCAGCGGCGGGATGAATTCGCCGCCGAACAGCGGCAGTACGCCGATGCCGCCGGCCAGCATGAACATGACGCCGGCGATCAGTCCGTGCGGCCGGCGCTCGATGGCGCGCAGCGTGCGCTCGTAGCGCGGGCGGAGCCAGCGGATCAGCGGCGGGTCGTCGTCCGGCAGTTCGCGTCGGCCGAGCATGAGCCAGCTCATCGCCGGCGTGACGGTCAGCGCCACCACCAGCGAGGCGAGGATGGCCAGGATGTAGGCGGTACCCAGCGGTGCGAACAGCTTGCCCGCGACGCCCGACAGCGTCAGCAGCGGCACGAACACCAGTGCCACGATGAAGGTGGCGTAGACCACCGAACTGCGCACCTCCATCGACGCGTCGAACACGACTTTCCAGGTCGCCACCGGTGAGCCCTTGTGACGGTTCTCGCGCAAGCGGCGGTAGATGTTCTCGCAGTCGATGATGGCGTCGTCCACCACCTCGCCGAGCGCGATCGCCAGCCCGCCCAGCACCATGATGTTCAGGCTGGCGCCGGTCTCCAGCATCACCAGCACGGCCGCCAGCAGCGACAGCGGAATCGCCACCGCCGAAATGAAGGCGGTGCGCAGGTTGTAGAGGAAGAGGAAGAGTACGACGATGACCAGCGAGGCGCCGATGATCACGTCGGCACGCACGTTGCCGAGCGCGGTCTGAATGAAGTTGGCCGGCCGGAACAGCGCCGGATGCAGTACCAGCTGTTCGCGTTCGAGCAGCGGCGCCAGGTCGGCCAGCGCCTTCTCGAGTTCGAGCGTCACGCCCAGCGTGTCTGCGCCGAGCTGGCCTTGCACCATCATGAACACGCCCGGCGTGCCATTGATCTGCGCCGCACTGATGGCCGGACCGGGTGCCTCGCGCACGCGGCCGATGTCGCCCAGTGCCAGCGCGCGACCGTCGGGCAGCGTCACGGTCAACTGCTCGAGGCTGCGCGCGGTCGAGGGGGTGGCGTCGATGGCGATCAGCAGGCGCTGATTGTCGTTCTCGACGAAGCCGGCACCGGCGACTGTCGCGGCGCTGCGCGCCGCCGTTTCGACGTCGGCCAGCGTGACGCCGAGCGCCCGCAGCCGGGCCGGGTCGAGCTGTATCTGCCATTGCCGCACGTCGCCGCCGAACACATTCACGTCGGCGACGCCCTGCACCGCCAGCAGGTGCGGGCGCACGACCGAATCGACCAGATAGCGCATGTCCATCAAGCTGCGCTTGTCCGAGGTGAGACCGACGCCGAGCAGCGTCGACGCCGACGAAGTAAGCGGCGTGATGACCGGCGTGACGCCGGCCGGCAGCAGCGCACCCAGCGTGCCCAGTCGCTCGGCAACGAGCTGGCGATTGCGGAACAGGTCGGACTTCTCGTCGAAGATGACGGTCACCACCGACAGGCCGGGGATGGACTGCGAACGCAGTTCCTTCAGCCCGCGCGTGCCCGACACCGCCGCCTCGATCGGCGTGGTGACCCGGGTTTCGACCAGGTCGGCCGGCAGTCCGGGCGCTTCGGTCTGGATCACGACCTGCGCCGGCGCGAACTCCGGAAACACGTCCAGCCGCGCGTCGGCCATGCGGCTGACGGCGTAGATGGTCAGCACCAGCGCCAGCGCCAGCACGATGCCGGGCCGGCGGACGGAGAAGCGGACGATGGCTTCAATCATTGCGGGCACCTGCCGCCTGTGGCGCCAGCCAGCGTGTCAGCCGGACGATCGCCGCAGGCATGTGATGCGCGGCCGCATCGCGGCGGGGGCGCCGCTCCCACGGGGTTCCGAGCGACGGACGGCGCGGGTCTTTGTGGGAGCGGCGCCTCGCCGCGATTCTGGTCGCGGCATCGCGAGAGGCGGGCGAACGGTGTGCGAGCGCGGGCGAAATCCGCGATCCCGCCGGCAGACGGTCAATCATCGTTCTCGTCCGCCAGCGTGTGCTTCAGCTCTTCCGACAGCAGCAGTTGCGCGCCGCGGGTGACCACGCGGGCGTCGTCTTCCAGTGCCGGCGCAAGCCAGCCGTCGGGGCGCTGCGATTCGGCGGGCAGGGCCTGGCGGATGAATTCTTCCGGCTCGTCGTCGTCGCGCACATAGATCCACGGCAGGCCGGCGTACCAGACGACCGCGCTGTTCGGCACCAGATGGAGCACCGTGGTGCCGGTGACGCCGCGCGCGGCGAGACGGGTGCCGGTGGGCAGCACGCGCTCGGTCTTGTACAGCCAGGTTTCGCCGGCCGCGTGCGCCAGGCTGCGCGGGGCCAGACCGATGCGCCGCGCTTCGATCGATTCGTCGCCGTCGGGCAGGCGCAGCTGCATGGTCGGCGGCGCGTCGCCGGCGCCACGCAATGCGATCGCCACCAGCGAGGCGCGGCGGTCGGCCAGCTTGTCCAGTTCGGGCGGCGCTTCACCGGATGCGGTGCCGCCGAGTGCGCCCCAGCCCTGCACCAGACGCGCGTGCAGACCGTCGGCGCGGGCGCGCGCAGCGGCCAGTGCGCCACGATCCTGTTCGGCCTGGCTGCGTGCGGTCTGCAATGCGCGCTCCGACGCGTTGCGGTCGTCGCTGTACAGCGCCTGGATGCGGTCGCGTTCGGCTTCCGAGCGGGCCAGTTGCGAAGCGAGTCGGGCGATGTCGGCGCGAGCTTCCTGCAGTTGCGCGCGCAGCGCGAACAGCGGCTCGACGTCGAGCACGGCTGCCTGCGCCTCGCGCTCGGTGCCGGCGCGCACGGTCAGTGGCTGGCCGACCTCGATGCCGCTCGCCTTCTGCGCCGCGGCCGTCAGCTTGACGCTGCTCATGCCGCTCTCGTCGCGTTCGACCAGCGAAGGCACGGCGATGTCGTCGTCGGCCGGCGCTTCGTAGAGCTTCCATTCGTCGCGTGCGTAATAGATGAGCGCCCAGACCAGGGCAATGATGAGCAGACCCATCAGGAACATCGCGCGGTGCGGTGTCAGTGCTTTCATGGCTGTCCTTCCGTGGCGGCGCCGGCGGCAAGCGGGCGCTGCATGGCGTCTTCGAGCGCGAGGCGCGAAGCCAGTGTGCGGGCGCGCGCCTGCAGCAGCCGGATGTCGGCTTCGAGCAGGCGGGTGAGGGCGAGCACGCGGTCGAGCCGGTCGGCGTCGCCGCGGGTGAAGCGCTGTTCGGTGCGGGTGAGCTGCAGCCGCGCCTCGTCGTGTTCCGCTTCGGCGCCATCGGTATCGAGCGTGGCGGCCTTCACCCGGGCGCGCGCGAGATCGAGCGCGGCAAGCGCCTGCGATTGCAGCAGTAGGAAGTCCTGCGCCGCGATCTCGCGTCGCGCGACGGCTTCGGCGATCGGGCCGGCCTGGCGCTGCGCGGCGAACAGCGGCAGCGAAGCGCCGAGTTTCCAGACGGTCGCACCTTGGTCCCACAACAGACCGGGCTGCAACCGGATTTCCGGGTATTGCGCGCGCAGTTCCACCTGCAGGCCGGCTTCGGCAGCGGCGTGGCGGGCCAGCGCGCGGCGCAGATCGATGCGGTCCAGCGTTACCGCGCTGCGCAGCACGTCGTCGGCGGGCAACGGCGGCGGCTGTTCGAATTCGTCGAAATCGAGCGTCAGCGCGTCGATCGCCGACAGTGGCAAGGCGAGCGCCTGCGCCAGTTCGCCGCGGGCGCGGATCTGCCGCTGCTCGGTCAGCACGTAGCGCGACTCCGCCTGCGCGGCGGCGGTGCGCGTCGTCGTCAGATCGAGCGCGTCGGCGGCGCCGAGGTCGTAGCGCTTCTGCATTGCCGCCTGCGCGTCCAGCCAGCTCACGACCAGGCGGTCCAGCAGTTTCAGTTCTTCGCTGGCTGACCACAGTTCGAGCAGGGCGCGGCGTGCGTTACTGCGTATGGTCCATGCTGCGTCTGCTTCGTCGAGGAGTGCGCTGTCGGCCAGCAGGCGGGCGCGCTCGATGCGCGCTTCGCGCACTGACTGTCCGGTGATCGCGAGGTCCAGCGCCAGTCCGACACTCCAGGCCGACTGGCCGGGGTCGCGCTCGTTGGTACGTTCGATCTCGGGCGCCAGCGACATCCGCGGCTTCAGGCCGGCGGTCTGCAGCTCGGCGCGGGCGAGCTGGGCGCGGGCACGTGCTTGCGCGGTGGCCGGGTGACGGTCGAGGGCGGCCAGCACCAGTTGCTCGGGCGCCCACTTCGCCGGCGGCCATTGCGCGACATCCATATTGCGCTGCGCCAGGAAGTCGCGCGTCCGCGCATCGGTCAGCTGGCGTTGGCGGAAAGCCGATTGCGACGCTTCGGGCTGCAGCGGCGCCGGCTCCACGTGTTGCATGGCACAACCGGACAGGGCCAGAAGCGGCAGCAGCAGTGGAAGAAGTGAGGTGAGGCGCTGCATCCTGATTTGTTATTCTGGGCCGCGTATGGACGCCGAATGCTAACGATGCTGACAGTTGAGTGCAAATCCGCAAGCGCCGTTGCCGGGCGCCTGTGGCGGTCGATGGTGGGTGGGCTGATCGCGCTGACGTTGAGCGCTTCGATGGCGGCGGAGACGCTGCCGATGAAGGAGCTCGCGCCGGGCGTGTTCGTGTTCAATGGTGTCACCGCCGAGCAGGATGCTCACAACCGCGGTGCAATTTCGAACCTTGGTTTCGTCGTCGGCAGTCGCTGCGTCGCGGTGATCGACACTGGCGGGTCTCCGTCCGTGGGGGCCGCGCTGCGCGAGAGCGTGCGACAGAAGACCGCCTTGCCCGTCTGTTACGTGATCAACACGCATGTGCACCCGGATCACGTGCTGGGCAACCAGGCTTTCGTCGCCGACAAGCCCGAATTCGTCGGCCACGCCAAGCTGCCGGCGGCGCTGGCGGCGCGCGGCCGCAACTACATCGCCTCCGCCGAACGCCTGATGGGCGACGCCGGGCGCGGGCTGGAACTGGTCGCGCCGACACGTACCGTCAGCGGTGAAGACACGCTGGACCTCGGCGGACGCGTGCTGCGTCTGCGCGCCTGGCCGACCGCGCACACCGACAACGACCTCACCGTGCTCGACGAAACGAGCGGCACGCTGTTCGCGGGCGACCTGCTGTTCGTCGGTCACATGCCGGTGGTGGACGGCAAGCTGTTGGGCTGGATCAAGGTGAATGCGCAACTTGCCGCGCTCGACGTGAAGCGCGTCGTGTCCGGGCACGGTGACGCCGGACCGGCTTGGCGGGAGGCGTTTGCGAAACAGGGGAACTACCTGCAGGCCCTTGCCGATCAAACGAGGGCGGCCATCAAGGCCGGCCGCAAGCTGGCGCAGGCGGCGGACGAGGTGGCGCGCGACCAGGTTGGCAACTGGGAACTGGCCGACCTGTTCCACAAGCGCAACGTCACCGCGGCGTACGCCGAGCTGGAGTGGGAAGATTGAGGTTGGCGGGGCGTAGTGCGCCTGCGGTGGGAGGACGGCGATGATGTGAAGGCTCTGTCGCGGCCAAGGCCGCTCCCACAGGAGACGCGCGGTCGCGGAGCGGGGCTGTTGTGGGAGGGGTCTTCTGACCCCGACAGCGGCTTGTGCCGAACTGTGCGACATGCGTCGGCACTGTCGCGGCCAAGGCCGCTCCCACAAAGAGACTTCGTCGGATGCAGGTGCGCGGCGGCTGGGCGACCTGGGTTACAGAACAATCGAGCGATCGGCGTCAGACTGATCGTCGCGGAGCAGTCCATCTGGAGGAGAAGAACATGAGTATTTCGCGCAGGCTGGCTTTTCTGCTGGCCGGTTTCATGTGGGTCGCCGGTGTCCAGGCGGCCGACGATGGGTCCGACACGGCGATCTGGGGCAAAGTGAAGATGCTGCTGGTCGGTGATCGCCCGGTGATCGACGACACCGCCGGCAAGGTGATCGAACTGGAAGCACCGGTGCGGGCGGAGGACGCCGCGGTGGTGCCGCTGGCGGTGCGCACGAAGCAGCAACCGGGCGGTGTGCACGTCAGCAAGGTGCACCTCGTGATCGACGAGAACCCGTCGCCTATCGGTGGCACCTTCACCTTCTCGCCCATTGCCGGGCGCGCCGACATCGAGACGCGGGTGCGCATCGAGGCTTACAGCTGGGTGCGCGCGCTGGCCGAAACCAGTGACGGCAAGGTCTATATGGCGCGCCGCTACGTGAAGGCGTCGGGTGGCTGTTCGGCGCCGGCCGGCAAGGATCAGGAAGAGGCGATGGCGCGTCTGGGCAAGATGAAGCTCAAGCTCGACGACGACGCCGTCGCCGGTCAGCCGAGCGCGGCACAGCTGATGATCAGCCATCCGAACAGTTCAGGTCTGGCGATGGACCAGCTGACGCGCCTCTACGTGCCGCCGCATTTCGTGCGCCGGGTCGAGGTGAGCTACGCCGGTGAGCCGGTGATGACTGCCGACGTCGATTTCTCGATCAGCGAGAACCCCAACTTCCGCTTCTGGTTCGTGCCCAAGGGCGAGGGCGAACTGAAGGCGGTCATCGTCGATTCGAAGGACCTGAAGTTCGAGAGCGCAGTGGCCATCCGGCCGGGCATGAAGGGCGGCAGCTGAGCGCCGCGGACAGGCGGTGTACGGCCGGCGACGCCGGCCGCAACGGGCATCACTTGATGAAGCAGCGCTTCTTTGACTCGGACACGATGCCCATGTATTTCTTGACCGCGTCCTTGGTCTGGTCGGTGCCGCGGAACATGCCGCCGCGCTCACCGCTCATGCCCGACGAGCGGCTGAAGCTCGACAGTTCGACGTATTCGTCGTAATTCAGCTTTTCGGCGATCTCGTCGATAAGGCACGAACACTTGTAGATGTACTCGTGATTGTTGCCATAGGTCTGCAGGCATTCGAGCGCGAATTCGACGCGCGACGATGTCGGGTAGTCGTTCGCTGCAGAAACCAGCCCCGGTGCGAGCAGGGCGGCGAGCGTGGCGACAGTGATCTGGAAACGATGGACGTTCAAACCGGTTCTCCTCAATTGTTATCGACGGACTTGTTATCTGCGAACCTCGGTGGCTCGGCCTCGTCGGGTGCAGAAAAGGCTAGCACAGCGCTGAAGACCACCGTCGGTATGCCCAAGTTTCGCGGGATTCTTTCCTTGTTGCGCCGCGCGGTCATCGCGATTTTCTGGTTCCTGCCCGCGGCGGCGCTGCAGGCGCAGACCTTGCCGGCGCTGACCGTGCGCACGCTGGCCGACGGCGTGCACGTGCTGCCGGCGCCGTCCTTCGAAGTGACGGCCGAAAACGCCGGTTTCGTCACCAATATCGGCGTGATCGAGGACGCGCGCGGTCTGGTGCTGATCGGCACCGGCACCAGCCACCGCTTCGCGCAGCACCTGAAAACCTTCGTCGAATCGCGATTCGGCAAACCGGTGATCGCCGCGGTCAATCTCTACGGTGGCGGCGACCACGTGCTGGGCAACGGTTTTTTTGTGTCACGGGGTGTGCCGGTTGCGGCGCAGATTGAAACAGACCGCTTCATCCGGGCCAGTTGCCACACCTGTGTCGAGCGCCTGACCGCGGCACTGGGCGAAAATATGATGTCGAGTACCGAACCGACACCGGCGACGGTGGTGTTCGAAGGCACGGGCCATCTGCCCGGCGTTTCGCGCAGGCTGAAGCTGCTTCATTTCGGCCACACCTTCCAGCCCGGTGCGACGGCGCTGCTCGACGAGGCAACAGGAACACTTTTTGCCGGCGAGCTGGGCGCCGCGCGCTATCTGCCCGATCTGTACAACGCGCAGGAGCGCGGCTGGCGCGACGCGCTGGCGCAGCTGGGTCGGATGGACGTGAAGCAGGTGGTGCCGGCGCACGGCGCACCGGGAGGCCGCGAGGTGCTGGAGGCGCCGCGCCGCTATCTCGACACGCTGATCGCGCAGGTCGATGCGCTGTTCGAGCAGGGTGTGTCGCTGCTCGAATCGCTGGAGAAGGTCGAGGCCGTCGGCTTCAATGATTGGTACGGGTATGCGGTGTGGCACCGGCGGAACGTGCATTTCGCCTATCTGCACCGGGAGCAGGGCGAGTTCGGCGCACTGACGGACAAGGGCGCAGGACCGGAAGAAGGACAGCACTGAACAATGCGAGGGCGTCGGTACAGGCGCCCCGAAAACTACATCGCGGACAAAAGCGAAGAAGTCACGCACAACGAACTGACTGAAGAGGATCACCGTAAATGTCGGAACCGTTTTCCATCCCGCTGGAACAGATGCGCCGCATGGTCAAGCCGACGCCCAAAGGGCGCGCGCTTGACCAGAAGGCGGTGGACGAGGTCCGTGCGCTGCTCGGCAGGATGCCGCGCCGTCGCGACCTGCTGATCGAATGCCTGCACCTGCTGCAGGACAATATTGGCGCCGTCCACGCTCGTCATCTGGCTGCCCTGGCGGCGGAACTGAAGATGTCGCAGGCCGAGGTCTATGAGGTCGCGACCTTCTATCACCACTTCGACGTGGTCCGCGAAGGCGAAGCCGCACCGCCGGAACTGACGGTGCGCGTCTGCGAAACGCTGTCGTGCGCGATGGCCGGTGCCGACGAACTGCTGCACAAGCTGCCGGGCATCCTCGGCACCAAGGTGCGCGTCATTCCGGCGCCCTGTGTCGGTCGCTGCGAACAGGCGCCGGTGGTCGTTGTCGGCCAGAACGCGCTCGGTGGCGCCACCGAAGCGGCGGTCAAGGCGGCGGTGAAGGCGAAGGAAACGACCGCGCCGGCACCGAAGTACATCGGCTACAAGGCCTACCTGAAGGCCGGTGGCTACCAGCTGTTCCGCGACCTGGTCGAAGGTCGTCGCGATCCGGAAACCGTGATCACCGCGATGGAACATTCCGGCCTGCGCGGCCTCGGCGGCGCCGGCTTCCCCGCTGGCCGCAAGTGGCGCATCGTGCGCAACGAGCCGGCCCCGCGTCTGATGGCGGTGAACATCGACGAAGGCGAACCCGGTACCTTCAAGGACCGCTGGTATCTCGAACGCGACCCGCACCGCTTCCTCGAAGGCATGCTGATCGCCGCCTACTGCGTTGGCATCGGCGAGGTCTACATCTATCTGCGCGACGAATACGCCCACGTGCGCGAACTGCTGCAGAAGGAACTGAAGAAGCTGCTGGCGGACCCGCCCTGTGCGCTGCCGCCCATCCACCTGCGCCGCGGCGCGGGCGCCTACATCTGCGGCGAAGAGTCGGCGATGATCGAATCGATCGAAGGCAAGCGCGGCATGCCGCGTCTGCGTCCGCCTTACGTCGCCCAGGTCGGCCTCTTCAACTACCCGACGCTCGAACACAATATGGAAACCGTGTTCTGGGTGCGCGACATCGTCGAGAAGGGTCCGGAGTGGTTCTCCAGCCAGGGCCGCAACGGTCGCAAGGGCCTGCGCTCGTTCTCGGTGTCCGGCCGGGTGAAGAAGCCGGGCGTGCATCTGGCGCCGGCCGGTATCTCGGTCAAGGAGCTGATCGCCGAATACTGCGGCGGCATGCTCGACGGCCACGAGTTCTACGGTTACCTGCCGGGCGGCGCCTCGGGCGGCATCCTGCCGGCGTCGATGGGCGACATTCCGCTCGACTTCGACACGCTGCAGCCCCACGGCTGCTTCATCGGCTCGGCCGCGGTCATCATCCTGTCCGACAAGGACACGGCGACCGACGCCGCGCGCAGCATGATGCACTTCTTCGAGCACGAGTCCTGCGGCCAGTGCACGCCCTGCCGCGTCGGCACCTCGAAGATGAACACGCTGATCGACAAGCCGGTGTGGGACACCGCGCTGGTCGAGGAACTGTCGCAGACCATGGTCGATGCGTCGATCTGCGGTCTCGGGCAGGCGGCACCGAACCCGGTGCGCTGCGTGATCAAGTATTTCCCTGACGAAATCAAGTGAAGGGACGGCACTCCATATGAACGCACCTCTTGATCCCGCGGTCGCCGCGGAAAGCATCGAATTCACGCTCGACGGGCAGACGATGAAAGCCCGTGTGGGCGAAACCATCATCCAGGCGGCTGCCCGCCAGGGTGTGGACATTCCGCACCTCTGCTACAAGGACGGCTACCGTCCGGACGGCAACTGCCGCGCCTGCGTCGTCGAGATCGAAGGCGAGCGCGTGCTCGCCCCGAGCTGCTGCCGCGCGCCGACGCCCGGCATGAAGGTGAAGGCCGAATCCGAGCGCGCCGTGAAGGCGCAGAAGATGGTGGTCGAGCTGCTGCTGTCCGACATGCCGGACAAGACCTACAAGCCGGATTCGGAACTGGCCTACTGGGCCGGCAAGCTGGGCGTGACCGACTCGCGCTTCGAAGCGCGCGAACAACCGAAGTGCGACGAGTCGCACCCGGCGATGAGCGTGAACCTCGACGCCTGCATTCAGTGCAACCGCTGCGTGCGCGCCTGCCGTGAAGAGCAGGGCAACGACGTAATCGGCTACGCCTTCCGTGGTTCCGCGTCGAAGATCGTGTTCGACCAGGACGATCCGATGGGTGCCTCGACCTGCGTGGCCTGCGGCGAATGCGTGCAGGCCTGCCCGACCGGCGCGCTGATGCCGGCCGGCGGTGTCGGCATGGTGACGCCGGACAAGAAGGTCGATTCGGTCTGCCCGTACTGCGGCATCGGCTGTCAGCTGACCTATCACGTCAAGGACGACAAGATACTGATGGTGACTGGCCGCGACGGCCCGGCCAACGAGGAACGTCTGTGCGTGAAGGGCCGCTTCGGCTTCGACTACGCGCGTCACCCGCAGCGCCTGACCAAGCCGCTGATCCGTCGCGCTGACGCGCCCAAGCACAAGGACTTCGTGGTCGACCCGGCCAACCCGCTGACCGCCTTCCGTGAAGCGAGCTGGGAAGAGGCGCTGGCGCTGGCCTCGGGCAAGCTGCGCGAGATCCGCGACAGCAAGGGCCCGAACGCGCTGGCAGGCTTCGGCTCGGCCAAGGGCTCGAACGAAGAGGCCTACCTGTTCCAGAAGCTGGTGCGTACCGGCTTCGGCACCAACAACGTCGATCACTGCACCCGCCTGTGCCACGCCTCGTCGGTCGCCGCGCTGCTCGAAGCGGTCGGCTCCGGCGCCGTGTCCAACCCGGTGCGCGACGTGCTGCACTCGGAAGTGATCTTCCTGATCGGTTCGAACCCGCTGGTGAACCACCCGGTCGGCGCGACCTGGATGAAAAACGCTGTGCGCAACGGCGCCAAGCTCATCGTGTGCGATCCGCGTCGCAACGATCTGCAGCGCTACGCCACCCACTTCCTGCAGTTCAAGCCGGACACCGACGTGGCCATGCTGAACGCGATGATGCACACCATCATCGAGGAAGGTCTGGTCGATGAAGCCTTCGTCAAGGACCGTACCTCGGGCTTCGAGGAACTGAAGAAGAACGTGGCCGACTTCTCGCCCGAGAAGATGGCCAAGATCTGCGGCATCCCGGCGGAAACGCTGCGCGAGGTCGCGCGCATGTTCGCCACCTCGAAGGCCTCGATGATCCTGTGGGGCATGGGCGTGTCGCAGCACGTGCACGGCACCGACAACGCGCGCTGCCTGATTTCGCTGGTCATGATGACCGGCCAGATTGGTCGCCGCGGTACCGGCCTGCATCCGCTGCGCGGCCAGAACAACGTGCAGGGCGCGTCTGACGCCGGCCTGATTCCGATGGTGTTCCCGGACTACCAGGCGGTCGGCAACCAGACCATCCGTCAGAAGTTCGAAGAACTGTGGGGCACCACGCTCGACCCGAACCCGGGTCTGACCGTGGTCGAGATCATGGACGCGATCCACGCCGGCAAGCTGCACGGCTGCTACATCATGGGCGAGAACCCGGCGATGTCCGACCCGGACGTCGACCACGCCCGCGACGCGCTGGCCAAGCTCGACTGGCTGGTGGTGCAGGACATCTTCCTGACCGAAACCGCCTACTTCGCCGACGTGGTGCTGCCGGCCTCGGCCTTCCCCGAGAAGACCGCGACCTTCACCAACACGGACCGTCAGGTGCAACTGGGCCGTGCCGCCATCAATCCGCCGGGCGACGCTCGTCAGGATCTGTGGATCATCCAGGAAATGGCCCGTGGTCTCGGCCTGGACTGGAACTACGGCGGCTCGAAGGACGTGTTCAACGAAATGCGCAAAGCGATGCACTCGATCGCCGGCATCACGTGGGAACGTCTGGAGGCCGAGCACTCGGTCACCTACCCGTGCGAGAACGTGGGCGATCCGGGCGACGAAGTCGTGTTCATCGACAAGTTCCCGACCCCGAACGGCCGCGCCAAGCTGGTACCGGCCAAGCTCATCACGGCCAACGAGAAGCCTGACGCCGAGTACCCGATGGTGCTCATCACCGGCCGTCAGCTGGAGCACTGGCATACCGGCTCGATGACCCGTCGCGCGTCGGTGCTCGACAGCATCGAGCCGATCGCTACGGTCACCGTGCATCCGGAGGACGTCGCCAAGCTGAAGGTGAAGGCGGGCGATGTGGTCACCGTCGAATCGCGCCGCGGCAAGATCGCACTGTACGTGCGCATCGACCCGCACGTACCGGTCGGTTCCGTGTTCATTCCGTTCGCGTACTACGAAGCGGCGGCGAACATGCTCACCAATCCGGCGCTCGACCCCTTCGGCAAGATTCCGGAGTTCAAGTACTGCGCTGTGCGTCTGAAGAAGGGCGGCACGCCGACCCAGCTGTCGACCTACGGCGGCGGCCAGGCGAAGCCGGTGACGGCGTAAGCGGTCGCAGCAACAGAGAAAACCGGGGCCAGATGCCCCGGTTTTTTTGCCTTGATCAGCGCTCGTGTGGGGGGCTTCTGCCCCCGAAAGGGGTCGGTGCCGAAGCTTGGGCTGGGATTCTGTGGGAGGGGTCTTCTGACCCCGACAGCGGCCTGAACAGAAACCTGCGGTATGCAACGGCCGTGTCGCGGT
>NZ_JCANOT010000014.1:0-84540 GCF_059552495.1 Methyloversatilis sp. S146-33 | reverse complement strand
ATCCCAACTCCGACCTGCGCAAAGCCGCTTTGCCTCTCTGGAACCACTTCTACAACTGGCACCGACCTCATCACGGCATCGCTTGCAAAGTCCCTATGTCCCGTCTCTCAAATTCGCAGAACAACCTCTTGACTCTTCACATCTAGCCCTCGCCGCGCACCATCCACCGCTGCCGTCGCGGTCGGAAGACCGCTCCTACGGCTGCTCGAGCACACACGCGGTCCGGCGCTGCGGATCATCGCCGGACCATCTGTCGGCGACATGAAAACGTCAAGTCCGCATCAACTCGCTGCAACCAGCATCGATCAGGCTTCGCACGCGGCAAGGAAGCAGATCACGGCACAGGATCTCTTTGCCGAAGTTTGCATACCGGTCACCGATACCCGAGGCGCCTCCCCATGTCTCCCCGCACTCTGCACGACGCCGCGAACGACGCGCTCTTCCGCCCCTTCCCGCTGCTGCGCCCGCGACCGCGGCTACGCGCCGTCGCGCCGCCGGCGCAGCGACACGCGGCGGCGCTGCCAGCCGCCATTGAATTCACGATTGCCGCCGATGCGGCAGACCTGGCGGCGGCCGAGGCGCTCGTCGTGCGCTGCTACGGCCGGCGTGGCTATGGCGTCGAGCAGCGCGCCGCACGGCAGGGTGAAACGACCTTGTTGGCGCGGCTGGAGGGCGAAGTGGTCGGCACGCTGACCGTGCGCTGCGGCACGCGGCTGCGTCTGCAGGCGGAAGCAGGCTATGCCGAACACGTGGGAGAACTGCGCCGGCAGGGGCGCCGGCTGGTCGAATACACCCGTTTCGCAATCGACCGCGAGCGGGCGCTGCCGGACGATCTCGCACCGCAACTGATGCGCCGCGCGCTGCTGCTGGGGCATGTCGCGCTCGGCGCCACCGACTGCGTGATCGAGGTCAACCCGCGCCATGCGCGTTACTACCGGCGCGAGTTCGGGTTTCGCGAGTTCGGGCCGGAACGCACCTGCGAACGCGTCGGCGCGCCCGCACGTCTGCTTCATCTGGACATGGTCGTGCCGCCGGCCTGCCTCGCGCACGACCCGCGAACCCCGCTGCACTGAATGAAACCGCGCGCCGCCGCTCAGCGGCCGCTGCTGCCCGGGGCCGGCACCTGTTCGGCCGACACCGCCTCGCCCTGCACTGCTCGGATGCCCAGCGCGTACAGCCCGGTCAGCGTTTCCGCGTGCTCGACCGCCACCGCCATCGGCGTGATCGACAGCGCCGACGCAATGCCGGCCAGCGAGCTCACGTAAGCACCGGAGTCCGGGTTCAGCAGCGCTTCGCGCGTCAGCGTGACCGAGAACTTCACGTGCGCCGGACGCAGGCGGCGCAGCAGCGTCAGCGCGTTTGCATGCAGGCCGAAATGCTTGATGCCCAGCGCCAGACCGTTGGCCTGTGCCTGATGGGCAAAGGCCTCGGCGGCGTCCGGGTCGCCGAGCAGTGCCGACTCGGGGAACTCGAGCACCAGCGTGCCGACGCGCGGGTCGTGACGGTAGCCGCGCAGCCAGCGCTGGATGTCGGGGTCCGTCAGCGTCGCTGCACCGACATTGACCACGGTGGCAATGCCGTCGCGACGCGCTTTCGCGTGTTCCAGCGCACGCATCAGGCAGGCGCCGTCCAGCGCCGCCGACACGCGGGTTTCGCTGGCGTAGGCGATGTATTCGGCGGCGCGGATCAGACGCTGGCCGTCGTCCAGCGCGGCGCGCAGTTCGACGTGCAGCGGCGCACCGATGTGTTCGCCATCGAGCGCCCGTGTGGTCTGTTCGGCAAAGGCGATGCGCCCGGCGCCTATCAGTTCGCGCACCAGGGTGCGCAGGCTGCCGCCACCGGCTTCGCCGGCACGTGCGTGCGCCAGCACCGGCGCCGCACCGCTTTCGATGCGCCACTGATGCAGCGCGCGATCGGCCGCCGCCAGCCAGTGCGCAGCGTCGCCGTCACCGGCGCAGTCGGCCGCACCGGCGCGCCAGGCGTAGGCCTGACCCGCACCCGCAGCGGCGGCCAGGCTGTTGAGGCGCGCCAGCAGTGCTTTCAACGCGTCGTGCGTCGTGTATTCGTCGGCATCGAACAGCAGCGCGAAGCAGGCACCCTCGACGCGGCCGCACAGTTCGACCGCATCGATGGCCGCGATGAAGCCGGCCGATTCGGTCAGCAGATCGTCGACCGCCTCGCGACCGTACAGATGGTTCAGATCCTCGAGCCCCTCGACGCGCAACAAGGCCAGCCAGCCGCTGCGCGTGCCGGCTTCGATGCGCGCTTCGAGCGCGGCGCGGAAACCGCGACGGTTGGGCAGGCCGGTCAGTTCGTCCACCAGTGCCTGGTCGCGGAACTGCGCAGCGCGCCCGGCTTCGCTTTCGAGCGCGCCGGCCATGGCGGTGAGCATGCGGTTGAAAGCGCCGACCAGCGGCTGCAGTTCGACCGGCATGCGCGTTTCATCGATAGGCACGAACTTGCGCGATGCCGCCGCCACCGCCGAGCGCTGCACGCGGCGCAGCGGGCGCAGACCCCAGCGCAGCGCCATCAGGCCGAGCACGCTGGCCAGCGCCAGACCGCCGCCCATCCACAGCGCCAGCGTTTCGGCGATCGCCCACAGCTGCAGCTGTGCCCAGTGCGGATGCGGCTCGACGACGACGCTGCCGGCAATGCGCCAGCCATGCATGATGTCGGCACTCTGCGCGCCGGCTGCCAGCGGCAGCAGGTCGATGAACCATTGCGGCGCACCACCGGCCAGCCGCGCCGGTGCCTGCCGCGCGGCGATCACCGCCCCCTTGGCGTCGCGCACCTCGATGCGGCGCAGATAGCTCTGGTCGAACACCGGCTCGACCAGGCTTTCGGCATTCTGCAGCGCCGGTTCGCCGCCGGCGGTCAGCGCCACCGTCAGCGACAGCGCGATCGACTGCGCCTGGCTGGCCATCTGCGCCTCGACCCGGTCGCGCGACACCCACAGCGCGGTGGCCAGCGCCGCCGCGAAGGCGACGACACCGACGCCGAGCAGCGCTGCCAGCAGACGCAGGCGCAGGCTGTTCATCCGCGCGCCTCGGCCTCGACCCGGTCGAGCAGCTCGCGCCACTTGCGCAACTGCTGCGGCGAGCCCAGTTCGCGGTCGCCACCGCTCTGCACCTTCCACACGCGGTCGTCATTGAAGCTGTAGACCGGCGTCAGATCAGGCCTGTCACGCGCCGGCATGAAGCGCTTTTCGAGATTGTCGAGCACCCAGGGCTCGGCACCCGGCTCCGGGTAGTAGGCGAGCACCATATGGTTTTCGAGGCGCCCCTGCCGCAGCAGCCGCACATAGGTGATGCGCAGCTTGTCGGCCGGCATGCCCAGTTCGCGCAGCGCGAAGTACTTGGCCAGCGAGTAGTCCTCGCAGTCACCGGCGGCCAGCGCGGCGAATTCCACCGGCGTCGCCCAGTAGTCCTCCGCCTGCCAGAGCTGCGGGTCGGTCACGTAACGCGCGCGATTGGCGATCTGGTTGATGCGCTCGACGCGCACCGCCTCGTCGGCGATGCGGCCGGCAGCGCTCAGCGCCTCGGCCAGCTCGGCCAAGCGCGGTCCGGCCTTGTCGCCGAAACGCGCCGTCATTTTCTGCTGCAGCTCAGTGCGCACAGTGAGCAGATAACCCTGGTAGGTGAACGCGGTCGCCTGCGCCGCCATGAAGACCAGCAGCAGGCAGGCAATCAGGCGCGGACGGGACAGTACGGCAGTCAGGGCGGGCAACGGTGGCATGGCGAGGGGGCAAAGGACAGTTCTCCTTTAACGGTCGTGCCCTGCCCCGCCTTGATGCGGAGCGGGCGCTACCAGAACTGCCATTGTGCCGTGTGCACCACCCACAGGCCCAGCAGCAGATTGGTCAGCGCGTGCGAAACGATGGGCAGCCACAGGCGACCGCTCGCCCGGTAAAGCTGACCGTAGGCCAGACCGGCGACGATGCCGGCGGCCCACTGGCCGTGCTCGAAGCCGAAGGCGATCGAGCAGAACAGCATGCTGCGCAGCGTGACCGAGCGGGCGGCCACGGCAAGGAAATCGGGAGAATCGAGCCAGCGCTGGACGAAAGAGCGCCAGAACAGTTCTTCCATGACGGGCACGACGACGGCGGCACCGAATATGCGTATGACGACCATCGGCAGGATGAGCGCTCCGGTCTCGTCCAGTGGCTGGTAGCCCTTGCCCGGCGCGAAGGCGAAAGGCGAGAAGTCGAGCCATATCCAGATCGCCCAGACGACGGCGCCGGACACCAGCGCCGCTACCCAGCCGGCGGCACCGGCCAGCGGCCCAGGCGGCGCTGCTTCGCGCAGTTCCACGTAGTCGCGCTGGAAGTAAAGCAGAGCGGCGATCACGCAGGCGATCTGCACCGCATACATCCAGCGCCCGTCGATGCCTGCCAGATCGGCCAGCGGCGCGGAGATGACAAGGAAGACGATGTAGAGGGCGAACGGAAGTACGCGTGCGAGCACTGCACGCCGGGACGCTGCGGTGGTCGGGCTCATCAGGGCCGTGGCGGGAAGATCCGGAATGGCCGGATCATACGGCCGCCATGCGACATGGAAATGTCACCAACCGTTACAACGTCACCCGGGTGTCGACTGCGCCACGACCGGCGTCCACACGGGCAGCCATCCCGGTTCGCCCGGCGCGGCCTGCCAGGGTGGCGCCGGCTCGCAGCCGGGCATCCACAGCGCCTCGCGACCGACCGCAAGGATGGGAGCGCGATCGCGCAGCCAAGGCGGCAGGCCGCATTCCTGCGCGATCTGCTTGACGCCCGCACGCGGTCGACCGGGACCGCGGCAAACGCGGTCCTTGGGCTGGCGGGCACGTATCGTGAGCGAACCCGTGGGCAGTGCGGATGGCGCAAACCCGCGCCCGATCACAGCGTCGAAACGCAGGCAGCCTGGACCCCAGGCGATGTCGTTTTCGCCCTGCCAGACGACGGCTGCGGGCGGTGGCTGATCGGGCATCAGCCACAGCAGGCCGCGATGACAGAAGCCGGCGACGCCGGCGTGTGTCACCGGGCATTCGGCGCCCGGCTGCCAGGCGCGGATCTGGCGCAGCCATTCGTCCAACCACGCTTCGGTCGGTGCCGTGCGGGCGCCGTGCATGCGCAGCAGACGACGCAGCAGGTTGCGGCTGCGCGCGTCATCGAGCGCACGCAGGCCGTCGATCGACCAGGCGGTGCCCCACTCGGTCGCCGTCGCCAGCTCTGCCGCGTCAGCGTCAGCCAGGCCGTCGAGCAAGGTCTGCGCCTCGGCCAGCCGGCGGGCGACGCCGGACATGGTTTCGGCGCTGCGCGGCCAGCGCGCGCTCAGTCGCGGCATTACCTCGCGGCGCAGGTAGTTGCGCGCGTAGCGGGTGTCGGCGTTCGATTCGTCGTCGATCCAGGCGAGGCCATGCTCGATCGCGCACGTTTCGAGCGCTAAACGCGCCAGACCGAGCAGCGGCCGCAACTGGGCCGGACGCGCCGGAGTCGCTGGGCGCCATACCGGCATGCCGGCCAGGCCGAGCAGCCCGGCGCCGCGCACCATGTTGTGCAGCAGCGTTTCCGCCTGGTCGTCGGCGTGGTGGGCGGTCAGCAGTGCGTCGGCAGCAAGGGCTTGCGCCTGCGCGTTGAGGGCACGGTAACGGGCGTCGCGGGCGGCGCATTCGAGTCCGTCCGGGCTGGCCGTGTCAACCTGCACCCGATGCAGCGAGAACGGAATGCCGAGCGCGGCCGCCTGCGCCGCGCAGTGATCGGCCCAGGCGTCGGCATTCGGGCTGAGGCCGTGGTGAACGTGTGCGCACGCCAGCCGCCAGCGATGGTCATCGCGGGCAGCCGCCAGTGCGTGCAGCAATACTGTTGAATCAAGCCCGCCGCTGAGGCCGATCAGCAGCTGGGCGCCGTCGGCCAGATGCGCCGCCGCGCTGGCGGCGATGCGGGCGTACAGGTCAGGCGACCGCCTGCTCCTTGAACTTTCCATAGGACATGAGGCGCTCGAAACGGCGCTCGACCAGCTGGGTGGGGGTCAGGTCGGCCAACTGGCGCAGCGATTCGGCCAGTGCGCGCTTGAGCGAAGCCGCCACGGCCGCGTGATCACGGTGTGCGCCGCCGGCCGGCTCGTTCACGACCTTGTCGATCAGGCCCAGCGTCTTCAGGCGCGAGGCGGTGATGCCCATGATTTCGGCGGCGTCGGCCGCCTTGTCGGCGCTCTTCCACAGGATGGAGGCACAGCCTTCGGGCGAGATGACCGAGTAGGTCGAGTACTGCAGCATCATCAGCGTATCCGCCACGGCAATCGCCAGCGCGCCGCCGGAGCCGCCCTCACCGATGATGGTGGACACGATGGGCACGCGCAGTTCGGCCATCGCGTAGAGATTGTGGCCGATCGCCTCGGACTGGCCGCGTTCCTCGGCGTCGATGCCCGGATAGGCGCCCGGCGTGTCGACGAAGGTAAACACCGGAATGCCGAACTTCTCGGCCAGCTTCATCAGGCGCAGCGCCTTGCGATAGCCCTCCGGGCGCGGCATGCCGAAATTGCGGAGGATCTTTTCCTTGGTGTCGCGGCCCTTCTGGTGACCGATCACCATGCAGGACTGGCCATTGAAACGGGCAATGCCACCAACGATGGCGTGGTCGTCGGCGAAAGCGCGATCCCCGTGCAGCTCCTGAAAATCCGAGAACATCAGGCGCAGGTAATCGAGCGTGTAAGGGCGCTGCGGATGGCGCGCCACCTGGGCGATCTGCCACGGCGTGAGCTTGGCGTAGATGTCCTTGGTCAGCGCCTGACTTTTGCCTTCGAGTCGCGTGATTTCCTCGGATATATCGACAGCGGAGTCATCCTGGACAAAACGGAGCTCTTCGATCTTGGCTTCGAGCTCGGCGATCGGCTGTTCGAAATCGAGAAAGGTTGTTTTCATCAGGCGGACCACAAACAAAGGTGCGCAATTCTAGCGCGTCGAGGGCGCGACGGCTCGTGCCGCGTGCAAGCGGCCGCGGCAGATAGATTGCGCTTATAAATCAATTAGATGAAAAGAAAAAACCGGCTTGCGCCGGTTTTTTTCTACTTGATTCGCCGCAGATGCGGTCGCGCCGCCGGCTTTTCCGGTGTCGTCAGCACCGGATGCTCGACCCGGTCGGTGACCGGGTTGGGCGCCAGATCGGCACGGACCGGCTGGCCCGGCGTCACTTCGAACGCCATGCCGTGGCCGTTTTCGCGCGCGTAGATCGCGGCGACGCACTCGACCGGAATCGTCAGTTCCTGCGCCACGCCGCCAAAGCGGGCGGAACAGGTGATGAGCTCATTGCCCATCACCAGCTGGTGCACCGCCTCGCGGCCGATGTTCAGGATGATCTGGCCATCCTTCACATACTGGCGAGGCACGCCGGCGCGGTCGTCGACAACGACCGCGATGTACGGCGTCAGCCCCTGGTCGGCGCACCAGTCGAACAGTGCGCGCAACAGGTAGGGCTTGGTGGAAACGGAACTCATGACGTCCATGAAGACTTTCGCGCAGAGCCGACGCGGGTCAGCGACGCATCACCTTTTCGGACGGCGTGAGCGCATCGATGAACCCTTGACGGGAGAAGATGCGCTCAGCGTACTTCATCAGCGGTGCAGCCGACTTCGGCAACTCGATACCGTAGTGGTCAAGGCGCCATAGTAACGGAGCGATGGCCACGTCAAGCATGGAAAATTCCTCGCCCAGCATGTACTTCTGCTTGGCGAAGATCGCGGTCAGCTCGGTCAGGCGGTCGCGCAGGTGGGTGCGCGACTTGTCGGCCGTGCGTGCGTTCTTCTCGAGTGCCTCGATGTGCGAGAACAGCTCGTTTTCGACCGTATGCAGCAACTGGCGTGCCCGCGCGCGCATGATCGGATCCGGCGGCATCAGCTGCGGATGCGGAAAGCGCTCGTCGATGTACTCGTTGATGATGTTCGAGTCATACAGGATGAGATCGCGATCGACCAGAACCGGCACGCGGTTGTAGGGATTGATGACCGCGATGTCTTCCGGCTTGTTGTAGAGGTCGACATCGATGACCTGGAAATCCATGCCCTTTTCGTAGAGCACGATCCGGCAACGATGGGAAAAGGGATCGGTAGTCCCCGAGTACAGATTCATCATGGTGTTAACACCCCAGGAGTACTCGGCATCCCTCACCACGCGTCTGACGCGTGATGAGGTCGCTTCGCGATGACCGAGAGCTTGCATGACTTTCGGGCGTATTGATTAGTGAACGTCTTTCCAGAATTCGCGCTTGAGCAGGTAGCTCAGAACGAGAAGAACGGAAAGACCGATGATGACCAGAAGACCGGTCTGACGGCGCTTTTCAGCGCCCGGTTCGCCCATGTAGACCAGATAGGCGACGAGATCGCCGACCATCGAGTCGTATTCGGACTTGCTCATCTTGCCCGGCTTGGTGAGCTCGAGCTGAATGACTTCCTTCTCGCCACCGTGACCGTCAGCCACCTTGACGTGCTTGGCCGTCTGCTCGCCCTGCAGTTCGTACAGGACGTGCGGCATGCCGACATTGGCGAAGGTGGTGTTGTTCCAGCCGGTCGGACGGTTCTCGTCGCGATAGAAGTTGCGCAGATAGGTGTAGAGCCAGTCTGCGCCACTGCCATCGGCCGAGGCACGCGAACGCGCGATCACGGTCAGGTCGGGCGGCGCTGCGCCGAACCACGCCTTGCCGTCTTCGCGGGTCAGGGCCACCTTCATCGTTTCACCGACCTTGTCGGCGGTGAACATCAGGTTGTCCTTGATCTGCTCGTCGGTCAGGCCGACATCCTTCAGGCGGTTGTAGCGCATGTAGGACGCCGAATGACAGTTCAGGCAGTAATTGACGAAAACCTGGGCGCCGCGCTGGATGGCGATGGCGTCGCGGAATTTCTCGGTCGGCGCACGATCCAGCTGCACCGGTTCGGAACTGGCAATCGCCAGCAGGGGCGCGCACAGCGCGCCGAGAAACAGTTTTTTGAGTTGTTTCATGGTTCTCTGGCTCTCAGTGACCGGTCACGCGCGCGGGTTCGGGCTTGCACTTGTCGATCGCGGTGTACCAAGGCATCAGCGCGAAGAACAGGAAGTAGATGACCGTGCAGATCTGCGAAACCAGCGTGCCCATCGGCGTCGGCGCCTGCATGCCGAGGTAGCCCAGGATCAGGAAGGCGATCACGAACACCACCAGTGCCGATTTGAAGATCGGGCCCTTGTAGCGGATCGACTTGACCGGCGAGCGGTCCAGCCAGGGCAGCGCGAAGAAGACCATGACCGACAGGCCCATGAAGATGACGCCCCACAGCTTCGCATCGACCCAGAAGAAGTTGATCGTGTTGGCGCGCAGGATCGAGTAGAACGGCGTGAAGTACCACACCGGCGCGATGTGCGGCGGCGTCTTCATCGGGTCAGCCGGGATGAAGTTGTTGTACTCCAGGAAGTAGCCGCCGAACTCCGGACCGAAGAAGACCACGGCCGAGAAGCAGATCAGGAAGACCACGACGCCGACGATGTCCTTCACCGTGTAGTACGGGTGGAAAGGGATGCCGTCCAGCGGGATGCCGGTCTTCGGATCCTTGTTCTTCTTGATCTCGACGCCGTCCGGGTTGTTCGACCCGACTTCGTGCAGCGCGATGATGTGGGCGGCGACGAGGCCGATCAGCACCAGCGGCACGGCGATGACGTGGAAGGAGAAGAAGCGGTTCAGCGTCGCATCACCGATCACGAAGTCGCCACGCAGCCAGGTCGACAGATCGTTGCCGATCAGCGGGATGGCCGAGAACAGGTTGATGATGACCTGGGCGCCCCAGTACGACATCTGGCCCCAGGGCAGCAGGTAACCCATGAAGGCTTCCGCCATCAGGCACAGGAAGATCAGGCAGCCGAAGATCCACACCAGCTCGCGCGGCTTGCGGTAGGAACCGTAAAGCAGGCCGCGGAACATGTGCAAGTAGACGACGACAAAGAACGCCGAGGCGCCGGTCGAATGCATGTAGCGGATGAGCCAGCCCCACGGCACGTCGCGCATGATGTACTCGACGCTGGCGAAGGCCACCGGCACGCCCGAGGCGTTCAGCGACGCGTCCGGCTTGAAGTGCATGACCAGGAAAATGCCGGTCACGATCTGGATCACCAGCACCAGCAGTGCCAGCGAGCCGAAGAAGTACCAGAAGTTGAAGTTCTTCGGTGCGTAGTACTCCGAAAGGTGTTCCTTCCAGAGCGATGTGAGCGGGAAGCGCTCGTCGATCCAGCCGAGCAGGCCGGTGGTGGTCACTACCTTTTCGCCAGCCATTCGATCAACCCTCCTTGGAATCCTGGCCGACCAGGATGCGCGAGTCAGACAGGAACATGTACGGCGGAACCTTCAGGTTGTCCGGGGCCGGCATGGCCTTGAACACGCGACCGGACAGGTCGAAGGTCGAACCGTGGCACGGACACACGAAGCCGGCGACGTCGCCGAGCTGCGCGTTGGAGCCCGACTCGAAGGGGCCCGACGGCGAACAGCCGAGGTGAGTACAGATCGCGACGACGACCAGCACGTCAGCGTGGTCTTCACGCGAGCGCTGCACGTTGCGTGCGTATTCGGGAGTGAACTCGGAAGGATTGCGCTCCGACTTCGGGTCGGCCAGCTTGTCCTCGATCTTGGCCAGCGCTTCGAGCTGGGTCGGCGTACGGCGCATGATCCACACCGGCTTGCCTTGCCACTCGACGGTGGTCATTTCACCGGGACCGAGTTTGGAAATGTCCACCTCGACCGGAGCGCCGGCCGCTTTCGCGCGCTCCGAAGGGGAGAGACTGGTGAGAAAAGGCACTGCCACCGCAAGCCCGGCCACACCGCCAGCACAGGCTGTTGCCACGAGCAGATTGCGCCGGCCGCAATCCGCTTTCCGTTCATTGCCACTCATGCTTTATCCCGTCTAGACAATTGATTCTGCACAACCTGCGATTATACCCTCAAGCGGTGCCCCGTTTAAAGCCCTGCTGCACTGCAAACAACGCGGAAGCGGCGAGAGAAGCCGATTTCCGATGATTTCAAAGCGCGCCGCGGGCACGCAGCGCGGCGATGTCCCCGGCGCCGTATCCGAGCCCAGCCAGCACTTCGTCTGTGTGTTCACCCAGCGCGGGTCCGATCCAATCGGTGCGCCCGGGCGTCTCTGACAGCCGCGGCATCGGCGCTGGTGCCTTGAACTCTCGACCGTCAGGCAGGCGCGCAGTTTCGAACACCGCGCGCGCCAGATACTGCGGATCGGCGGCGATGTCCTCGATCGAATAGACGCGGCTCACCGGCACGTCGGCCTCACCGAGCAGGCGCAGCACCTCGTCGCCGTCGCGCGCGGCGACCCAGGCGTCGATCAGGCCGTAGATCTCGTCGCGGCGCGCGTCGCGCCCCGCGTTGTCGGCCAGCGTGGGATCGTCGGCCAGATCCGGCCGCCCCATCGCGGTCATCAGCCGACGGAAGATAGCGTCGCCGTTGCCGCCGATGATGATGTGACGGCCGTCGCGCGCGGTGTGCGTGTTCGACGGCGTGATGCCGGGCATGATGTTGCCGGTGCGGCCACGGATGAAACCGAACACGTCGAACTCCGGCAACATGCTCTCCATCATCGCGAAAACCGCCTCGTACAGCGCGACATCGACGGTCTGGCCCTGCCCTGCCCCGCGCCCGCCGGTGGCGTCGCGATGACGCAGCGCCATCAGCGCACCGATCACTCCCCACAGCGCAGCGATCGAATCGCCGATCGAAATGCCCACCTTCACCGGTGGACGATCGGGAAAGCCGGTGATGTAGCGCAGCCCGCCCATCGATTCGCCGATGGCGCCAAACCCTGGTTGCTGCGCCATCGGCCCGGTCTGACCGAAACCGGACAGACGGACGATGACCAGCGACGGATTGATGTCCTTCAGTACCGCTTCCGGCAAACCGAGCTTGTCGAGCACGCCCGGGCGGAAGTTCTCGACCAGCACGTCGGCGTCGGCCAGAAGCTTCTTCAGTACCGCAATGGCGTCCGGGTGCTTCAGGTTCAGCGTGACCGACTTCTTGTTACGTGCCTGCACGAACCACCACAGCGAGGTGCCTTCGTACAGCAGGCGCCACTTGCGCAGCGGATCGCCGCCGTCGGGCGACTCGACCTTGATCACCTCGGCGCCGAACTCGGCCAGGATGCGCGAGGCGAACGGGCCGGCGATCAGCGTGCCCAGTTCGACCACTTTCAGGCCGTCGAGCGGGCGTACCTGCGTGCTCACGCCGGCCGCCTTTCCGACAGCGCCTGGGCGATGGTGCCGATATCGGTGTGTTCCAGTTCGCCACCGACTGGCAGGCCGCGGGCGATACGGCTGACGGCGAGGCCGCGGGCGCGCAGCATTTCACCGAGGTAATGCGCGGTCGCCTCACCCTCGTTGGTGAAATTGGTGGCCAGAATGACCTCGCGCACGGCGGGATCGGCGGCACGGTCGAGCAGGCGATCCAGCCGCAGCTCCTTCGGACCGACGCCTTCGAGCGGCGCGATGCGCCCCATCAGACAGAAATACAGGCCGGCATAGCTGTGCGTCTGCTCCATCATGAGCATGTCTGCCGGTGTTTCGACCACGCACAGCAGACTGGCGTCGCGACGCGGCGAACTGCAACGCTCACATACCTCGAGTTCGGTGAAGGTGTTGCAGCGCGCGCAGTTGTGCAGCCGCGTCAGCGCATTGCCGAGCGCGCGCGCCAGCTTCTCGGCGCCACCGCGGTCGCGCTGCAGCAGATGGAAGGCCATGCGCTGCGCGCTTTTCGGGCCGACCGAAGGCAGGCAGCGCAGCGCGCTGACCAGCTCGTCCAGCACACCGGTACTCATGTCGGGCGCAGCACCGGACTCAGAACGGCAGCTTGAAGCCCGGCGGCAGGTTCAGGCCGGACGTGAAGCCCGCCATCTTTTCCTGGGTCGTCGTCTCGACGCGGCGTACGGCGTCGTTGACGGCGGCCGCGAGCAGGTCTTCCAGCATTTCGCGGTCGTCCATCACCGACGGATCGATGGAAACGCGGCGCACGTCGTGCTTGCAGGTCATGAGCACCTTGACCATGCCGGCACCCGACTGCCCCTCGACTTCGACGCTGGCCAGCTGCTCCTGCATCTTCTTCATGTTTTCCTGCATCTGCTGGGCCTGCTTCATCAGGCCACCGATGCCACCTTTCATCATGGTGCTGTCCTCAAAGGGGTTTGATCGAGTCTTCGATCAGCCGGGCGCCGAACTGTTCAATCACCTGCTGCACGAAGGGGTCATTCTTCATCGACGCACACGCCTGTTCATGGCGCGCGCGCTGTTCTGCGTTCAGTCGCTGGGCGACGGTCTGCCCGACCGGATCGCCCTGCTCGAAATGCAGCCGGACATTGACGCCAAGGCGGGTCTGCAGCGCGGCGCGCAGCTTGTCCTGGCCGGAAGTGATCAGGTGCGCCATGTCGCGCGACAGGCGCAGGCGGATCGCCTCGCCTTCGCTGGCCAGCCACTCGCTCTGGTGCGCCAGCTGCTTACTCAGCGCGGCGACGTCCAGCGTATCGACCAGCGCATGCCAGTCGGCGTTGGTGCGCGGCATCGCTGCTGCCGCCGCGGCGGGCGGCGCGACATTGACCGGCTCGTCGTCCTCCCACGGCGGCGGTGCCGGATTCGCATCGACCACCGGCGCCGCGGGCGACGGCGTTTCACGCGGCAGCGGCGCGGCGACCGCTGCCGCGGCAAGGGGCGGCACCGGCGCGCTGATGCGCGCGGCACGGTTGGGCACCTGCAGCGCAGCGCTCTGGCCGCGCGGCGCGGTGCCCAGTGCCGGCGGCGTCTCCGGGCGGAAGGCCAGCAGGCGCAGCAGGGTCATCGAAAATCCGGTGACTTCGTCCGGCGCCAGCGCCAGATCATTGCAGCCCTGGACGACGATCTGGTAAGCCAGTTGCACCGATTCGGCGTCCATCGCCGCAGCGTAAGGCTCGAGCCGCGCCTTTTCGCCTTCGTCGGTGATCGCGTCCGGCACCTTCTGCGCCACCGCCACACGGTGCAGCAGCACGGCCAGTTCGCGCAGCGCCTGGTCGAAATCGACGCTGCGCGCGCGCATCTGCGCGGTCAGCGTCATCAGCGCCGAGCCGTCACCGGCGAGCAGCGCATCGAGAATGAGGTAGAGATGCTCATCGCCCACCGTGCCCAGCATGTCGAGCACGTCCTGTTCGACAAGCCGGCCGGCGCCATGCGCAATGGCCTGATCGAGCAGCGACAGCGCGTCGCGCATCGAGCCGGCGGCGCCCTTGGCGATCGGCCGCAGTGCGGCCGGCTCGTACTCGACCCCCTCGGCGTCGAGCACGCCCGACAGGTGGCGCACGATGGCGTCCGGCGGCATCTGCTTCAGGTTGAACTGCAGGCAGCGGCTCAGCACGGTGACCGGAATCTTCTGTGGATCGGTGGTCGCGAGGATGAACTTCACGTGCTCGGGCGGCTCTTCGAGCGTCTTCAGCATCGCGTTGAAGGCATGCCCGGTCAGCATGTGGACTTCGTCGATCATGTAGACCTTGTAGCGCCCGCGCGCCGGCGCGTAAGCCGCCTTTTCGAGCAGCGCGGCCATGTCGTCCACGCTGCGGTTCGACGCGGCGTCCATTTCAACGTAGTCGACGAAACGGCCGGAATCGATTTCGGTGCAGGCGGCGCAGGTACCGCAGGGCTTCGCGGTAATACCGGTTTCGCAGTTCAGACTCTTGGCGAGGATGCGGGAAATCGTCGTCTTGCCGACGCCGCGGGTGCCTGTGAACAGATAGGCATGATGCAGGCGCTGCTGTTCGAGCGCGTGCGTCAACGCACGCACGACGTGATCCTGGCCGACCAGGGTTTCGAAGCTGCGGGGACGCCACTTGCGCGCAAGAACCTGATAAGTCATCTGGACGCTGGCGTAAGAGGACGGCTGTGCGAACTGCAGAAAAGGGAGGGGTGGCGAGCCTGACCCCCGGCACTCGTGGTGAGCAGCTGTGGCTGCTTCCTTCCGGACCTGACCAGGTTCACCGCGCCACGATGCGGGGAGACCCGCCACGCCGAATATTAACCCGGGAGGTCCCCTCTCGACCAGCCCGACCTGAAATTCTGGCCGGACTCAGCCGCCGCCGCGCTGGAAATGCCGGTCGAAGCGCGCCATGAAGGCGGCCATGAAATCGACATCGCGAACCGTGAAGTCGATCTGCACCCGCAGGCGAGGCAGGCTCAGCAGCGCGATGTGAAGCGCCGGCAGCACCTCGACGGATACCGTCCAGCCACGGCCGCTCACGCTGTCACCGCGATGGACGATAGGCAATTCGACCGCGCCAGGCAGCATCTGGAAGAACTCTTCGCGCCCTATGCTCATCACGCGCACGACCTGCCCGGCGGTGATCTCTTCCGGCTTCAGCGGAAAGGCGGCGCTCATCCGCCCGCCACCGGCGGCCAGATGGCGAGTACGTCGTTATCGACCAGAGCGCGCGCATCGCGGCTGGCAGGAGGAATGAAATGACCGTTCACGAGAACCAGATGGACGAGCCGCGCAGGAAGTTGATGGCGCGCGATCATATCGCCAACCGTCGTTCCTTCGGGCACGTCCATCGGCCACTCGTTCGTGCGCTTCGCCTCGTCCGGCAAGAAATCGGACAGCGAGGCGTACAACTTCAGCGTCACGCGCATCTTCAGTGCAGCGCTTCGGCCAGCGGCGGCGCGCTCTGCGCCTGAGCCATCGACAGATAGGCCTCCATCACCCGCAGCGGGTCGTGCATCAGGCGCTGCTTCCAGCTGCCCAGCGGCGTACGGGTCTGGATCAGGCCGCGCAGCACGCCGACGTGGTCGGTCAGACCGATCGAGGTCGCGCCCACCAGCACGTCGTCCTTGAACTGCAGACTGATGTAGCGGAAGCGCTCTTCGTCGATCAACTCGACCGAATCGCCGCCGTCGGCACCCCACCACTGCCCGAAGGAAGCCGAGATCAGGCCCAGCGTGTCGAGCACGTTGATGGCCATCGTGCCCTGCGAACGCGTGTTGCGACCGATCATGTTCATCGCCGCGACACGGCCCTGATCGACCGCATTCGGCTGGATCGCATTGACCAGACGCTCGCCGGTCGAGAAATCGACTGCTTCTGCCACGTCACCCGCCGCAAACACGCCGGGGATGTTGGTCTCGCAGCGTTCGTCGATCAGGATGCCGGTCGCGCAGGCAATGCCGCTGCCCTGCAGGAAGGCCACATTCGGTTTTACGCCAGCCGACGCGATGATGAGATCGGCCACCACTTCGGTGCCGTCCCCCAGCGTGGCAATCAGCTCGTCGCCGTTCTGGCGAATCGAGGTAACGCGGGCGCTGGTGTGCACATTGACGCCCTTCTGTTTCACCCAGCGCGCAATCATGCTGCCGGCCTTGGACGTCATCATGCGCGGCACCATGCGGTCGCCCATTTCGACGATGTCCAGCTTCACGCCGCGCGAGGCGAGCGCTTCCATGATGATGCAGCCGATGAAGCCGGCACCGATCTGCAGCACGCGCGCGCCCTTCTTTGCCTTGGCAGCGATATGGCGGGCGTCGTCCAGCGTCCAGCAACTGTGCACGTTCGGCGAATCGATGCCCGGCACCGGCAGCTTGAGCGGATGCGAACCGGTGCAGATGAGCAGGCGGTCGTACGGCAGCACCGTGCCGTCTTCCATATGGACATTGCGTCCGGTCGTATCCACCGATTTGGCACGACCGATGATTTCCTTGATGTTCAGCGACGCGAAGTGACCGTCGGTCTTGCGCAGCCATGTGCCCTTCTCGTCGATATTGCCGACCAGGAGATAGGGGATGGCCATGCGTGAGTACGGCGGCTCGGGCTCATCGCCGATCATGACGATGTCGGCGCTGCGGTCGGCGCGACGGATCGCCTCGGCGGCGACCACACCGGCCGGCCCGTTACCGATGATGACGTGCTTCATGAGTGATGCTCCTGAAATGCAGCGCGCCCCGGAGGGCGCGCTGTGTTCATGCGACGACTTCGATCAGAGGCCCAGGCGAGCGACCGTTTCCGCCGTCGGACGGCCTTCGGTATCCCAGCCACGCAGTTCGTAGTACTCGGGAATCATCTTGTCGATGCCCGACACCAGGCCCTTGGCGGGACCGACCGTAGCTGCTTCGTTCTTCAGGCGCGGCGGCAGATCGTCGTCCTTGCGGGTGAAGCCGGCGGCGTTGTTGAACTGACGCTCCATGTTCCAGATGCGCTCGCCCATCAGGTCCAGCTTCTCCATCGACCAGTCGCCCTCGCAGGCGGCCTGGAGCTGCGGCTGGATGTCCGACAGCGCCCAGGCGAAGGTCGTGAACACGCACAGGCCGGACGAGTCCACCACTGCGGTCGCGTCCTGGAAGGCCTTGACCAGAGCCGGCTTGCCTTCGGTGGTCAGCGGATCGGTCTTGACCGGGATGCCAAGCACTTCGGACGAAATCGTGTAAGAACGCAGGTGGCAGGCACCGCGGTTCGACGTGGCGTAGGTCAGGCCCATGCCCTGCACGCCCCGCGCGTCATAGGCCGGGAATTCCTGGCCCTTGACCGACATCGACAGCTCGGGGTGGCCGTACTTCTCGCACAGGCGCTTGGAGCCGAGACCGACGATCTTGCCGAAGCCTTCGCCACGGGCCGTCTGTTCGGCCAGAAAGGTGAGCGCGCGGGCCGAACCAAACGGCGCCTCGATGCCGATCTCTTCCTTGGTCAGCACGCCCATTTCGTACAGTTCCATCACCGCACCGATGGTGGCGCCGAAGGAAATCGGATCGAAGCCGTCTTCGTTGCACAGCATGTTGGCGTACTGCAGCGCCTCGATGTCATCGACACCGTTGGCACAGCCGAGCGACCACGCCGCTTCATACTCGAGACCGCCGGAGGCGCCCCAGTACTTCGGGCTGTTCACCACGGTGTAGTGGGTCTGGTCGATCTTCGAGATGCGACCACAGGCGATGGTGCAGCCGAAGCAGCCCTGGTTGTTCACCAGCTGCGCCTTGCCGTCGGATTCGCGCGGCTCGTGCATCGCTTCGGCCGAGATCTTGCGCGCGCCCTCGAACTGCACGTCCTTGTGGTTGCGCGTGGGCATGGCGCCGATCTCATTGATCACGTTCATCAGCACCTGGGTGCCGTAGGTCGGCAGGCCCTGACCGGTGACCGCGTTCTCCTTGAGGATCTTCTTCTTCTCGTAAGTAACCCTCATGAACTCCTTCGGGTTGGCCAGATTGCCGACGCCGAGGGTGCCACGCACCACGAGTGCCTTCAGGTTCTTCGAGCCGGCGACCGCGCCGACGCCGGAACGGCCGGCCGCGCGATGCAGGTCATTGACAATGGCGGCGTACAGCACGCCGGCTTCGCCGGTACGGCCGATACAGGACACGCGCACCTGCGGATCCTGATGGGCCGCCTTGATCGCTTCTTCGGTTTCCCAGACGGTCTTGCCCCACAGATGGGACGCGTCGCGGATTTCGACCTTGTCGTTCTCGATCGACAGATAGACCGGGCTCGACGCACGGCCTTCGATGATGACCATGTCCCAGCCGGCGAACTTCAGCTCGGCGCCGAAGTAACCTCCGGAATTCGAACAGGCGATGGCGCCGGTCAGCGGGCCCTTGGTGACAACCGAGTAGCGGCCGCCGGTCGAGGCCATGGTGCCGGTCAGCGGACCGGTCGCCCAGATGATCTTGTTTTCCGGCGACAGCGGATCGACCTTGGGATCGATTTCCGACACCAGATACTTTGTCGCCAGACCACGCTGGCCGAGATAGTCCTGAGCCCACTGCATGTTCAGAGGCTCGCTCTTGCAGGTGCGGTCGGTCAGGTTAACGCGCAGGATTTTGCGGGTCCATGCCATTTTGTGTTCCTCCGAAAATCAGGCGGGCTGGTTGCCGAGCTTGTCTGCCCACTGGCGCATGCGGTCCAGACCGGTCCAGTTGGCGTCCACATAGGTGATGGCGCCGGTCGGACAGGCTTCCGCACAGGCCGGGTTGCCGCCGCACAGGTCGCACTTCTGCACCTTGCCGGTCTCGGCCACGTAATTCACGGTGCCGAACGGACAGGCGATCGTGCACACCTTGCAGCCCACGCACACGTCCTCGAACACGACCTTGGCGCCGTTGGTCTTGTCGAGCTTGATCGCCTCGACCGGACAGGCGTGCATGCACCAGGCTTCATCGCACTGCGTACAGGTGTAGGGAACCTTGGCGCCCGTGTGGTGGAAGTCGAACACCTTGATGCGCGACAGCGAGTTGTTGAATACACCGTAGTTCTCGAACGAACAGGCCATTTCGCATTGCAGGCAGCTGGTGCATTTCGAGGGATCGATGTGTAGGGACTTCTGCATGTTGATTCGCTCCTCCACGTTCTGGGCGTGACACGGTTCGCAGGGTTCTTTTGGCGGGAAAGTCGCCCCGCTATGAAAAACACTTCATATTTTAGCGCTCGGAATTTGGCGCCTGTGTGCTTCCGCTGTCTCAAAAAATCCTTATTTGCGAGACAGGTGTCCAGGTGTCCATAAACTGGACACCTGAACACTCAGGGTGCACGCCACTTGATATTGTGCCGCGCCATGATGCGCTCGATTTCGCCGTCGGCGACCAGCGCATTCATCGCCTCCATGATGGCGCGCCCGAGCTGCTGCTCACCCTTGCGGATGGCGATGCCGACCGGCCACTGGCGAGTATTGAGCAATGCGATCGGAGCCGGGCCGACCGGGAAGTTCGCGTCACCCGCGACAGCCCCTTCCAGTTCGCCCTGTAGCGCCATCACCCCGGCAACCTCGCCTGAGCGCAAGGCGGCCATCGCCTCCGTCAGCGTCTTGTAATGCTTGAGCTGACTGCGATAACGCCCGCCGTCGGCCGACAGCATCAGCGAATCGGGCAGCGTATCGACCACCACGCCACAGGGCAGCTTTTCGAACGGCGCCATCGTTTCAAGGTTATCCACACGGCGCTTGTCGTAAGCGACGGCATAGCGTTCGCGGTGATACGGCGCGATGAATTCCACCTTGTCCTGTCGGGCCATGTACTCACGATCGACCGGCGCGTGCATCATCATGTCGGCCGGGCCGTAACCCATGTAATGGCCCTTCCAGACCATATTGCGCAGGTCGTCGCCCATGTTCTCGTCGGCGTCGAAGAACATCGGCGACATCTTCAGCCCCATGCGCGCCGCCAGCGCGGCGGCGATGTCGACGTCGGAACCCTTGCCCTCGTTCGAGAACGGCGCGAAGTCCTTATAGAAGGCGACGCGCAGCAGACCGGACTTCTTTACGCCGGCCCACACCTCGTCGCCCTCCGCCCATGCGGGCAGGCCCGTCAATGCCAGGCCAGCTCCGACGAGGAGGAAACGGCGCCGCTGCGACGCGGAATCACTCTTCATGACGGGTTTCGATGTAGGCACGGATCGCCCACATGGCTTCCTGCGACAGCGCTTCCTCGAACGGCGGCATGTAGACGGCGCCGTTGCGCACGCGGCCGCGGCGCACGGTGTTGAGAAAATAGTCGTCGGTTTCGGCGTCGATCGGCAGCATGCGCAGATCCGGGGCGATTCCGCCGCTGACGGCCTCCAGACCGTGGCAGCGCGCACAGTTCTGGTTGTAGGCAGAGCTGCCGATGCGGATCGCTTCCTTGTCGCCGCGGTAGGGATTCTCTTTGCGCCACTCGGCGCCCAGCGCCTTCAGCGTGCTGACATCGACGGCCTGCGGCACGACGTCGCCGTGAGCTTCGACACGCATCGTAGTCATGCTGCCCAGTGCGATCAGCGCGGTGACGATGGCCGTCGTCTTCAAAGTTGCGGCTCCTGCTTTCATAACTCCTCCGTGGATGTTCACATGCTGCAAGTCAGCTTGCGGGTGTGCCTGTTTGCACGAATCGTGCCAAGTTCGGCCTCACTTTGAGACAGGTGTAGCGCGGCGAGACGAATCACGTTATAAAGCTGAGACAGTCCGGTGGGACGATGGCGCAGGCACGAGCTGCCGCCAACCTGCCGGAGGCGAGAGCCGGTACAACCGGCCGTGCATCCCGGAAACGGGCTCGGAGGAGACCATGGAATCAAGCCCCGCCGACATCGCGCGCAGCGAGCAGGCACACGAAATCATGCGCAGCGCCGGTGAAGTGCCTGCAGGCGTCCTGCCGGCACTGATCGAAACGTCGTGGAGTCGCTGCATCAGCCGCGGCCTCGACGCCGACAAGAACAGCCGCGAAGTCGAAAGAGCCCGCCGCGACCTGCTGCTGACCGAACGCGAGCGCAACGAGTCGCTGCTCAAGCACGCGGCGCCGGTGATGAACGGCCTGTACGCGCAAATCGCCCGCTCGGGCAGCATGATCGTGCTGACCAACGCCTCGGGCTTCATCATCCACTCGGTTGGCGACCAGACCTTCCTCGACCGCGCCTCCAAGGTCGCGCTGTCGCCCGGCGTCGAATGGTCGGAGGAAAGCAAGGGCACCAACGCCATCGGCACCGCGCTGGTAGAAAAGGTCCCGGTGTCGGTGCACGGTTCGCAGCACTTCTTTTCGGCCAACCACTTCCTCACCTGTTCGGCCTCGCCCATCTTCGACCCGTGCAGCCGCATGCTCGGCGTGCTGGACGTCACCGGCGACTCGCGCAATCCGTCGCATCACAGCCTGGCGCTGATCAATCTGGCGGTGCAGACCATCGAGAACCAGATGTTCGCGCACGCCTTCCCGGACGGTTTCCTGCTGCACTGTCATGTCCAGCAGGAACTGATAGGCACCGTGTTCGAGGCCCTGCTCGCTTTCGACCAGGACGGCCGCGTACTGTCCGCTAACCGCAGCGCCTGTCGGCTGATCGGCCGCAGCCACGCCGAACTGCTGACGCACACCTTCAGTTCGATGTTCGACAAGCCGCTGGGTGCGCTGTACGACCCGCTGCTGCGCGGCACCGACATGCTCGAGCTGCGTCTGTTCGGCGGGCGCACGCTGTTCGGTCGCCCGCAAGCAGGCAATCAGAGCCGTCCACCGGCCCGTGTGATCAGCATGGACGTCCAGCGTCCGGAATCCGGTCAGTCGGTCAGTCGGGTGCAGATCGCCAAGGACCGCGGACTGGCTCGGCTGAGCACCGGCGACGCGCAGATGGATGCGGTCGTAGAAAAAGTTCGTCGCGTGCTCGGGCGGGACATCCCGGTACTGATCCAGGGGGAGACCGGCACCGGCAAGGAACTGCTCGCGCGCGCCATTCACGACGAAGGCCCGCGCCGCGACCAGACCTTCGTCGCCGTGAACTGCGCCGCCATCCCCGACGGCCTGATCGAGTCGGAGCTGTTCGGCTACGAGGAAGGTGCTTTCACCGGTGCGCGTCGCAAAGGCTACCCGGGCCGCATCATGCAGGCGGACGGTGGCACCCTCTTCCTCGACGAAATCGGCGACATGCCGCTGGCACTGCAGGCGCGCTTGCTGCGCGTGCTGCAGGAACGCACCGTGGTACCGCTCGGCAGCGGCCGCGCAACACCGGTCGATCTGTCCATCATCTGCGCGACCCACCGCAAGCTGCGCGACCTGGTCGCCCAGGGCAGCTTCCGCGCCGACCTCTACTACCGCCTGAACGGTCTGACCGTGATGCTGCCGCCGCTGCGCGAACGCAACGATCTGCGCGCGCTGGTGCATCGCATTCTCGCCAGCGAGGAATCCATTCCGCAGGGGCTGCGCATCGACGACGAAGTGGTCGCGCTGTTCGAGCGGCATCCGTGGCCGGGCAATATGCGCCAGCTGGCGAATCTATTGCGCACCGCGGGCGTGATGGCCGCCGACGATGGCTGCATCCGCAAGACCCACCTCCCGGACGACTTCATCGACGAGCTGGGCGGCGCGCCGACGTTCGCTCCGAGCGAACCCGAATTCCGTGCAGTCGCCACCCAGGCACCGTGCGACCTCGACAGCCTCACGCTGCGCGCGATCCGCGAATCGCTGTCGCGCAACGAGGGGAACGTGGCTGCCACTGCGCGTGAGTTGGGCATCAGCCGGACCACGCTTTATCGCAAGCTGAAGGAAGGCTGATCAGGCTCCGGCCGCCACACTGTCAGGACGGCAGCCACGGAACTGGACACTTCGTACAGTAACGTTCCACCTGTGCAGCGGGCGGGAATCTCCCCCGCACGTGCTTCGACACCGGTTTCGGACAGGCAAAAAAATGGCCGGCTTGGGTAAGCCGGCCAAAGAGCCATGTCTAACTGAAGAGAACAACACCACCCCGAAACTGCCTGTAACGGAACGGATACGGCCGCGAAACCGGGGATGGATCACACCACCGGAAGCGGGCTCGGCCTGAAGTTCCAGTACGTCGCTCCAGTCCGCCGCGACCTGCCCGCTTGTTTCCTTTATCCCGGCACCCAAAGGCGCCGGGACATACAACCTATGCAAGCGTTATGCCAGCACAGGTTGTCATGCGATTACTTGTGCAGCTTGAACACCCACATCGAACCGCCCTGGTTCAGGTAGTTGACCTTCTTGGCCACGTCCCCGCCCCACAGCGGCACAGCGCCACCCCAGCCGGCAGCGACGCCGATGTACTGCTCGCCGTCCTGTTCCCAGGTGATCGGGGGCGCCACGACGCCGGTACCGGTCTGGAAGGACCACACTTCCTTGCCAGTCTTCGCGTCGGCGGCCTTCAGGAAACCTTCAGGCGTGCCCCAGAACACCAGGCCACCCTTGGTCGTCATCACACCACCCCACAGCGGGGCGTTGTTGGTGACTTCCCAGACGATCTTGCCAGTCTTCGGATCGACCGCGCGCAGCGCGCCGATGTACTTGTCGTCGATGGTCTTGATGGTGAAGCCGGCGCCCAGGTAGGCAGCACCCTTCTTGTAGGTGATCGGCTCGTTCCAGATTTCCATGCCCCACTCGTTGGCCGGCACGTAGAACAGGCCGGTGTCCGGGCTGTAGGCCATCGGCATCTGGTTCTTGCCACCGAGGAAGGACGGAGCGGAGAACACCACTTCACCCTTCTTGCCGTCGGCGCCCTTCGACGGGTCGCCAGGGCGGTTGGCCGGATCGAAGATCGGCTTGCCGTTGGCATCCAGGCCCTTGGCCCAGGTGATCTTCTTGACGAAGGGGAAGCCGCGCTCGAACTTGCCGGTCTGAGCATCGAGGACGTAGAAGAAGCCGTTGCGGTCGGCCTTGCCGCCCATGCGCTTGCCGTTCATGTCGAACGTGACGAATTCGTTCACGCCGTCATAGTCCCAGCCGTCGTTCGGCGTGCCCTGGAAGTGCCACTTGATCTGGCCAGTGGCGACGTCGATGGCAACGGTCGCGCACGAGTACAGGTTGTCGCCGGGGCGCAGGTGGCTGTTCCACGGAGCCGGGTTGCCGGTGCCGAAATAGGCCAGGCCGGTCTTGGCGTCGTAGGAGCCGCCGAGCCAGGTGGCTGCGCCGCCGGTCTTCCACAGGTCGCCCTGCCACGTCGCGTTGGTGGTGCCGCTGATGCCGTTTTCCGTCTTGTTGCCGGCGGCGTCGAACTTGTAGCCCATGTGACCTTCGACGGTCGGACGGCTCCACACCATCTTGCCCGTCTTGGCGTCGCGCGCCTCGACACGCCCGACGATGCCGAACTCACCACCGGACACGCCGGTCAGGATCAGGCCCTTGGCGATGATCGGGGCTGCGGTGTTGGAGTAACCCGCCTGGTAGTCGTCGATCTTTTCCTTCCAGACGACCTTGCCGGTGTTCTGGTCGAGAGCAACCAGTTGTGCGTCCAGCGTGCTGAAGATGACCAGGTTGTCATACACGGCGGCGCCGCGGTTCACCACGTCGCAGCACGGCATGATGCCGTCCGGCAGGCGGTGCTCGTACTGCCACAGCTTGGCGCCGGTCTTGGCATCGAGTGCGTACAGGCGGGAGTAGGAACCCGTAACGAACATCTTGCCATTGACGACGAGCGGCTGCGATTCCTGACCGCGCTGCTTTTCGCCGCCGAACGAGAACGACCACACCGGAACCAGGTTCTTGACGTTGCCGACGTTGATCTTGTCGAGCGGGCTGTAGCGCTGGCCTTCCGTGCCCATGCCCCACGACAGCACATCGCCGGTCGTCTTCGCGTCGTTTTCGATGTCACGGTCGGTCACACCGGCCATGACCTGCGGTGCTGCCATCGCGGCGAACGCCGCAACCAGCAGGCTGGACAGCGTGGAATTACGCAAGCCTTTCATACTTCCTCCTCGTTGGTGAATTTCTCTCTTGCACGAAGGGAATGGTTCCCTTTTTCGGCAGGAGACCGACCGCAAAAACCGGGCCAGCCCAAAACGAGGAGAAAATCCCGTTCGCACCGCACTCCTGCGATGCGAAACGGGTCAGGTGTTCATTTTTGTTGCAACACAGGCAGTGCAACACTGTCCAGCGCCCGCAGCTCGTAGGCACCGTACAGGTGGGTGACCGAACGCTCGAACTCGCTGCGGGCGAGCGGCATGCGCTCGAAGCGCTCGGGCAGTGGCAGGCGCATCACCTCGGCCATGTCGAGACCGTTTGCCGCCGACTGCATCAGGGTCTGATCAAGCCACTTGAGCCAGTCACGCGTCTGCTCGATGCCGGCGTTACCCGCATGCACGGGACCGTGGCCGGGCAACGTCTTCTTCGCGCCCAGCGCCGCCAGCGCGTCGAGCGACTTCAGCCAGCGTTGCACCGACGCGTGCGGCGTGGTCGGGGCACGATCGAGGAACACCAGATCGCCGGCGAACAGCACGCCGGTCCGGTGATCGAGGATGGCCAGATCGCCAGCGGTGTGCCCTTCCAGCGCAATCAGTTCGAACTCGTGTCCGCCCACCGTCAGCCGTCCGGGTTGCACATCCTGCTGCGCAATCCGGGGCTCGGTGCCGGATGCCCAGTCCCCCGCCATCCGGTACATGTTGTCGGCGAAGGCCCCGCCGTCGTCACGCTCGCCAGCGCGCGTGGCGGGCAATGCGGCGATCGGAACATCCGCGTAAGCCTGATTGCCGAGGAAGTGATCGGGGTGATGGTGCGTATTGAACACGCGCACGACCGGCTTGTCGGTGACGCGGGCAATGGCCGCCCTCATCTGTTCGCCATAACGGCGCGACGGACCGCTGTCGATCACGACCACGCCCTCCTTGGTCACGACGAAGGCGGTGTTCACGATATTGCCGCCGTTGCCGCGCGTGATGTCCTCGGTGCTGCCGATCAGCACCCAAGTGTCGTCCGCGATTTTCTCCGGCTTCAGGCGATAGTCGAAAGGCGCCGCCGCGTATGCGGCGAAGCTCAGCGCAAAGGCGACCAGTGCAGCAAGAAGGCGGGCCATCATGGCTGCACCTTGGCGTCGATGCGGTTGCCATTGTTGTCGCGGCCGACGACGCGCAGCGCCACCGCGCCGGTGTCCGGCAGATCGAACGAGAACACCGGGTTCTCGCTCAGTGGCTCGAACGTCTCGAGCTTGAGCATGGCGTCGCCCTTGTCGTCGACGATGGCGAGCTGCTCGATGAAGAAGGCCGGGATGCCTGGCGCAAGACCGGTGTCCATCGGATGCATGATGCGCAGACGGACACGCTGGTTCTGTCCGTCGCGCCACACCCTGCCCTGCACTTGATTGAGCTTCTGCGCCCAGTCCGGCGCACTGCGGCCGGTGCTCGGTGCGGTACAGCCGCCGCCGGCAGCATCCACCCAGATCCCGCCCGCCAGCCAGTTGCCGTCGCCGGTCTGCACCAGCGCGCGGATCGGGCTCGCCTGCTGCAGCTTGATGCGGAAGGACAGGCCGGGCTGCGCCAGCAGCGGCTGGAAGTCGAGCACCTTGACGATGGGATTGAAGTCGGCGATCACCAGCACGCGCTTGACGTCCGGCAAGCCTTTCAGCCTGACCGTCACCGGCACGTTCATCGAATCCTCAGCCACCTTGGGCGCCAGCACTTCGATGCGCGGATCGAAAGCCACTGGCGCATCGTTCAGATATTCGCGCTGCAGATCCGGCCAGCGCGAGGAATTCAGCGGATCGGCATCGGCCGCCTGCACGTTGCCGGCCAACGCAAGCGCGAGCCCGAGGGCCGCAATCACCTTCTTCATCGGGACAAACTCCTCCATTGCATCTTCTATATGTGTAAGCGGCGCCAGAAACCGGTCCCCGCGGAGCAAGGCAAGCAAGACGAGGACCATCGCCGCCCGCAACAGGCGGAAGGCCTCGCATCCGGCATAAAGCTTGCCGAACCTCCACCTGTTACAGACCTCGACAACTCAGTGTCCATCCCTGAAACAGTCCTGAAAAACGGGATCGACTCCCTGATTCTGCGGGAGCTTTGAACCTTCGACACCTCCATGTGCTGCCTAACCTGCAGTGCGCATCACGGCCCTGTGTCCGCTAAACAAGCGGGGCCGCGATGACGACACGACAGATCAACACTGAAAGAGGAGTCAGGATGAAAACGTTTGCCCTCAGGAACCCGGCACTGCTGATCGCGCTGGGCATCCTTGCAGCAGGCCCGGTGCACGCCGCCAAGACGGTGAGCTGGGAAGATATCGTCAGCGACGACAAGACGACCAAGGACGTGCTGACCTACGGTCTGGGCATGAAGGCCCAGCGTCACAGTCCGCTCAAGCAGATCAATACGCAGACCGTCGCATCGCTGAGCCCCGCGTGGTCCTACTCCTTCGGCGGCGAAAAGCAGCGCGGCCAGGAGGGCCAGGCGCTGGTGCACGACGGCGTCATCTACATCACCGGCTCCTATTCCCGCATGTACGCCATCGACGCCAAGACCGGCAAACGTCTGTGGGCGTACGAACATCGGCTGCCGGACGACATTCGTCCGTGCTGCGACGTGGTGAACCGCGGTGCCGCCATCTACGGTGACAAGGTGTACTTCGGCACGCTGGACGCCGGCATGGTGGCCTTGAACAAGGACACCGGCAAGGTCGTCTGGTCGAAGAAGTGGGGTGACCACAAGGTCGGCTATACGATGTCCGGTGCGCCCTTCATCGTGAAGGACAAGAAGTCCGGTCGCGTAATGCTGGTGCACGGTTCGTCCGGTGACGAGTTCGGCGTGGTCGGCTACCTGTTCGCACGCGACGTCGATACCGGCGAGGAAATCTGGGCGCGCCCGATGGTCGAGGGCCACATGGGTCGCCTGAACGGCAAGGACAGCACGACGACCGGCGACGCCAAGGCGCCGTCGTGGCCCGATGACCCCAGCCGCGAAACCGGCAAGGTCGAGGCCTGGAGCCATGGCGGGGGTGCCCCGTGGCAGACCGCCTCGTTCGACGTCGAACAGAACATGGTCGTGATCGGCACCGGCAACCCGGCCCCCTGGAACACCTGGAAACGGACCAAGGAAGGCGACAGCCCGACCAAGTGGCCCAGCCTGTTCACCTCCGGTCAGGCCTATGTCGATGCCTCGACCGGCGAATTGAAAGGCTTCTTCTCGCACACGCCGAACGACGCCTGGGACTTCTCCGGCAACAACTCGGTGCTGCTGTTCGAGTACAAGGATCCGAAGACCGGCAAGCTGGTGAAGGCATCGGCGCACGCCGACCGCAACGGTTACTTCTTCGTGACCGACCGCGAAAAGCTGGCCACCGGCGCCGGCTACCCGTGGAAGCAGACGGCGCTGATCGGCGCCTGGCCCTTCGTCGACGGTATCACCTGGTCCAAGGGCTTCGATCCGAAGACCGGCCTGCCCAACGTGGTCGAGAGCCAGTATCCGCCGAAGCCCAAGGCCGGTGCGGACAAGGGCGAATCCATCTTCGTGTCGCCGCCATTCCTCGGCGGCACCAACTGGATGCCGATGTCGTACAGCCCGGACACTGAGCTGTTCTACATCCCGGCCAACCACTGGGCGATGGACTACTGGACCGAGAACGTCACCTACAAGCCGGGCGCCGCCTACCTCGGCCAGGGCTTCCGGATCAAGAAGCTGTTCGACGACCACGTCGGCGTGCTGCGCGCGATCGACCCGAAGACCGGCAAGATCGCCTGGGAGCACAAGGAACAGTTCCCGCTGTGGGCCGGCACGCTGACCACCGCCGGCGGCCTGGTGTTCACCGGCACCTCCGATGGCTACGTGAAGGCCTTCGACGCCAAGACCGGCAAGGAAGTCTGGAAATTCCAGACCGGCTCCGGCGTGGTGTCGGTGCCCATCACCTGGGAACAGGATGGCGAACAGTACATCGGCATCTCTTCCGGCTACGGCGGCGCCGTGCCGCTGTGGGGCGGCGACATGGCCGAGCTGACCAAGCAGGTCAGCCAGGGCGGCTCGTTCTGGGCCTTCAAGCTGCCGAAGCGCTGATCGACGGCGCGCCCCCGCCGCCCGGCGGGGGCCGGCCACTCCTCCTGCCGGCCCTGCGTGGCCGGCCTTTGCCTGGCAACTGCGATAAGGTCTCCCAAGGGTTTCCGGTGCCGTCGCGTCCGCGTCGGCCCATGACGCGCGGTTGCCAGGTTCTTTCTGTCCGGAGTCCTGGATGCGAAGACTTTTCCCCGCAACACTGCTCGTACTGCTCGGCTTGAGCACGCCAGTCGTCGCCGAAGACGCACCGACGAGCGAAACACTGGTCGTCAATGGCTGCCCGATCTGGCCCTACACCCGTTGCCCGGGTGCCGACCTGCGCCACGCCGACCTGTCGGCAAAGGACCTCGCTGGCGCCGACTTCACCGGTGCGAACATGGTGCGCGCCGACCTGCGTGCCGCCAATCTTGCCGGCGCGATACTGGACCGCGCCGATCTCAGCTCGGCCCGCCTGCAGAAGGCCAACATTCCCGCCGCCAGCCTGCGCGGCGCACGGCTGGTCGGCACGGACATGGAGTTCGCGCGCATGTTCCGCGTCGACTTCAGCTACGCCGACCTGACCGCCGCCAACCTGGAAGCAGCCCGCCCGATGTTCGCGCGCTTCCACTATGCCCGGCTGATCAACGCCAACCTGCAGGAAACCAAGTTCGGCAGCGCCGATTTCCGCAACGCCATCATGGAAGGCTGCGTGACGCGCTACACCGTCTTCCTCGACGCGAACTTCGACGACTGCAAGGGTTGTCCAGTCGATTGGTAAGCACCGTCCGCACAAGGAGATAAAAGACATGATCAGGAAAGTGGCTGCACCACTGGTGCTGGCGGCCGCACTCGGCATCGCGTCGGCATACGCAGGAGACCCTGCGATGGAGGCGCACCCGCCCAAGACCGACATTTCGGCGCTGCCGCCGGTCGGCGATGCATGGAAGGACAGCAATCCCTACCGCGGCAACACCGCCGTCGTCGATACCGGTCGCGCGCTCTACAACGAATCCTGCGCCGTCTGCCACGGCACCGATGTCAATCACAAGAACCAGGTCGGCCCCAATCTGCTGCGCCTGCACCGCGGCTGTCGCAAGGTGACCGAGCCGGAACTGCTGCCACGCTGCCTCAGCGACGTCGATCACTACTTCGTCAAGACCGTCCGCAAGGGCAAGCGGGTGCTCGACGTGCAGCACATGCCGCCGTGGGACAAGGTGCTGACGCAGGAGGCAGTGTGGGCGATCAAGACCTTCATCGAGGCCCGCATCGACGAGGACGCGCGGATCAAGACGCCGGGGAAGACCGCGGCACGCTGAACCTCACCCGCGGCAAATGAAAAAGCCGGCGCATCGCGCCGGCTTTTTCATGGTCGGAATCGAAGCGTTTCAGATCTGGAAGGTGCGCAGGCTGGCTTCGAGCTCGCGCGCCGAGCCGGCAACCGATTCGCCCTGCGACGCGGTCTGCGCCACGCCGCGTGCGTTGTCCTCGGACAGCGCGGACAACTCGCCCGCGTTGCGCAGGATGGCGTGCGCCGTGGTGTCCTGTTCGCGCATGCTGGTCGCCACTTCACCCGACTTGTTCACCAGTTCTTCCATGCGGTGCAGGATGGACTCGAAGGTTTCCACCGCGCCGCGCGAGGTGGTCACGGCGCCGCTGACGCGTTCGCTGGCCTGACCGACGCGCTCGACCGTTTCCTGAGCGTCGTGGCGGATCTTGGCGACGATCTGCTCGATGTCCGCGGTCGAACCCTGGGTGCGCTGCGCAAGCTTGCGCACCTCGTCGGCAACCACAGCGAAGCCGCGGCCCTGCTCGCCGGCCCGTGCCGCCTCGATGGCCGCGTTGAGTGCCAGCAGGTTGGTCTGGTCGGAAATGTCCTTCACCACGTCGTTGATCTTGGCGATCTCTTCGGAATCCTTGACCAGGCGCTCGATCACCTGCAGCGACTCTTCCATCTCCTTGGCGATGCGGCTGACGCCCTCCATCGACACTTCGAGGTCCGTCTTGCCGCTGCGCGTGCTGTCGCCCGCGGCGCGCACGATGCTGTCCATGTCGGCCGACAGGTCGGCGACCTGGCGGGCCGAGGCGGTCATCTGCTCCATCGCCTCGGCGACGGTACGGATGCGGTCAGCCTGGCGCGAACCGGTCTCGTTGGCGGCGATGGTCAGCTTGGACAGTTCTTCAGCCGAACTGGTGAGCGTCGACGACAGGGTCGTCATCTTCTCGATCAGCTTGCGGAAAGACTTGCAGGCCTGGTTGTACTCATAGCCCAGCCAGGCAAAATCGTCCTTGCCGGACAGGCTGAGCTTGTGATTGAGCTTGCCTTCGGCAAGGCTGTGCATGGCGTTGACCAGCAGTTCGGCGCGCTGGCCGAAGCCAGTGCCGAACCAGATACCAACGCCCATGATGACAGTGGCACATACCACACCGGCTGCAATCAGTCCGGTCACTCCCGGGAACAGCATCTGCTGCGAGCCGAACACTGCGATGCAGACGACGGACGCAAAGATGGAGTGAAAAAGGAAGGCTTTGCGGATGCTCAGCATGTTCTTCATGTGTCTGTTCCCTGTTTTCGGTTCACTACATGGCCAATATCGACAGGTGCTTATAAGACTTTAGTTATACGAAAGCGCACCGTCGATCTCCTCGTAGGACCATTTACGACTGTCGGCACTGCGGACTTGAGCAGGGTGTCTGCAAAAAAGAAAAACGCCGCGCAGAACTTCACGCGGCGTCAGAACTGCGGGTGGCAGTGGTGTCAGGTACGCATCAGCTGATCATGCCCAGCGTCCGCGGCAGCCACAGCGACAGCGTCGGCCAGTAGGTCACCAGGCCGAGGAATCCCAGCATCGCGAGCAACCACGGCCAGACGGCGACCGTCAGTTCCGTGATGCCCATCTTCGTGATGCCCGACGCCACGTACAGGTTGAGGCCGACAGGCGGATGGCACATGCCGACTTCCATGTTCACCACCATCATGATGCCGAAGTGGATCGGGTCGATGCCGAGCTTCACCGCCACCGGAAACAGGATGGGCGCGAAGATGAGCACGATGGACGACGGCTCCATCACATTGCCCGCCAGCAGCAGGATGACGTTGACCGCGAGCAGGAAAGCGATCGGACCCAGGCCCTGACCCAGCATCCATTCGGCCAGTGTCTGCGGGATGTTCTCGTTGGTCATGATGAAGCTGAACAGCACCGCATTAGTGATGATGTAAAGCAGCATCGCGCTCATGTTGGCCGAGTTCAGCAACACCTTGGGCACATCGCGCAGACCCATGTCGCGATAGACGAACACCGCGACAATGAAAGCGTACACCGCGCTCATGGCCGCCGCTTCCGTCGGCGTGAAGATGCCGGTGTAGATGCCGCCCATCACGACGATGATCAGCAGCAGGCCCCAGGCCGACTCGCGGAAAGCCTTCAGACGCTGTGCCGTCGTGGCTTTCGGCTGACGCGGATAGTTGTACTTGCGCGCCCGATACCAGGTGACGAAGCCGAGCACGCCAGCCAGCGCCAGGCCGGGTATGACGCCCGCCATGAACAGCGCGCCGACCGAGGTGTTGGTCGCCACCGAATACATCACCATCACGATTGAAGGCGGGATCAGGATGCCCAGCGCGCCCGAGGTCGAGATCACGCCGGCGCCGAAACGGTTCGGGAAGCCCGCCTTGACCATGGCCGGCAACAGGATGGAGCCGATGGCCACAACCGTTGCCGGGCTGGAGCCGGACACCGCCGCGAACAACGCACACGCCACCACGCCGGCCAGCCCCAGACCGCCGTGCCAGTGTCCGACCAGTGAGGTCGCAAAGGCGATCATTCGCCGCGCCACCCCGCCGTGGGTCAGGAAATTGCCGGCGAGGATGAAGAACGGGATCGCCATGATCTCGAACTTCTCGATGCCGGTGAACAGCTTCAGCGCCACCGACTCCAGCGGCACCTCTGTCATCGTGAACAGGAAGGTAAGCACCGTCAGGCCGAGCGAAATCGAGATCGGCATGCCGGTCAGCATCAGCGCGAACAGCAGCGTGAAAATGATCAATGCATTCATGTGCGCATCTCCTTGGCGGCAGTGACGATTTCTTCCTCGTCCAGCCCATCGACATGGCCGTGATCGTGATGCGGCAGTTCACCGGTGCGCAGGAAACCCACGGTCACCTGAAGGAAGCGGAAGCACATCAGGAAGGAGCCGAAAGGAATGGCCGAGTAGACAATCCAGGTCGGCCATTCGAGATCGGGCGTGGTCGGGCCTTCAGGGATATCCGTCACATCCAGACCGAGGGCGCTGAACACGGCGTAATGGGCGCCGTTCTCCCAGACGAACTGCGCGCCCAGCGTGCCCACCGTCGCCGTGAAGAGCGCGCCGGCGAGCAGGCCGAAGACGACGAACTTGCCGCGGTTCTTCGGACTCAACTGGTTGATCAGCACATCGACACCGACGTGTATGCCCGTACGCACGCCGTAGGCGGCACCGAACTTGGCCATCCACACGAACATGATGATCGTCAGTTCCTGCGCCCAGCTCAGGTTGATCGACAGCAGCCAGTCCTGCACGCCCGGAATGGCGTAACCAGCCAGATAACGGTGCACCACGGCGACGAACACGATGATCGTCGCGGCACCGATGAGTGTGGCGATGAGCCACTCCTCGAGGTGATCGAGAAATTTCATGGGGTCCTCCGTACGGAGAGTGAGGTCGCGGTGGCCGGAAGCACGGCCACCGCGCGGGGATTACAGCTTGGTGGGGTCGAATGCGGTTTCTTTGTAGATGTCGGCGATGATCTGCTCGCCGATGCGGCTTTCCATCTTCTTATGCACCGGCACCAGCGCCTTCTTGAAGGCCAGGCGTTCCTCCGGCGTCGGCACGTAGATCTGCGTCTTGCCGCTCTTGCGGATGCCTTCCAGCGAAGCGTCGTTTTCTTCCTTGGCGATCTTGTTCGCGTAGTCGGTCGACTCCTTCATCGCCGTCTGCAGCTGCGTGCGCACGTCAGCCGGCAGACCATCCCAGAACTTCTTGTTCACGATGACGGCGTAGCCCAGATAGCCATGATCGGTCACCGCCATGTGCTTCTGAACTTCATGCATCTTCTGCGTGTACATGTTGGAGTGCGGGTTCTCAGTGCCGTCGACCACGCCGGTCTGCAGCGCCTGGTACACCTCGGAGAAGGCCATCACCTGCGGCAGCGCACCCAGCGTGCGGATCTGCTCTTCAAGCACCTTGGACGACTGGATGCGCAGCTTCTTGCCGCGCAGGTCGGCCGGCGTCTTGATCGGCGTGTTGGCCGAGAAGGACTTGAAACCATTGTCCCAGAACGACAGGCCGACGATGCCCTTGGGTTCCAGCTTCTTCAGGATGCTGGCACCGAGCGGCCCCTGGGTCACCTTATGCAGTTCGGCGTAGTTGTCGAAGATGAAAGGCAGGTCGAACACCTCGAACTCCTTAACGCCCAGCGGGCCGAACTTGGCCAGCGACGGTGCCAGCATCTGCACCGCGCCCAGCTGCAGCGCCTCCATCTCTTCCTTGTCCTTGTACAGCTGGCTGTTCGGATACACCTCGACCTTCACCTTGCCGCCGGTCAGTTCCTCGGCGCGCTTCTTGAAGAAATCGGCCGCCTTGCCCTTCGGTGTCTCGGTCGCCACGACGTGGCTGAACTTGATCACGATGGGCTGCTGCGCCAGCGCAAACGGAGTCAGGCCGAGCGTGAGCAGGCCGAAAAGCATGGAATGAAGTTTCATGGTGTCTCCTCTTGTGTATGAAGGCCACACGGCGCGAACGGCCAATGTGATGTCTGGATTGTGGTCGGCGGGGGTGGCTGCGGCCATTGTGGATATCCGCAACCGCGCGGCCGCTGTGGAAAACCGAAGTCCCCAGCGCCACGTGTGCACTTATATGATGTGCCCATCGCACGCACCGTCGCCATGACCACCCTCCCTCACTCCTCACCGCTGCACGCGGCTTCTCACCACGCCGGTCCGGGCTGGTACTGGATGGTGCCGCGCGTGGCCATCGCGCTCTTCCTGCTGGCCATCGGCACGCTGGTGTGGTGGCTGCACCGCAACGATCTGGACGAGCAGCGCGCAACGATGATCAACGACGTGCTGTGGATGGAGCAGGACCTGCGCTTCCATCTCGACCGCAATGCCGAGCAGATGGCACAGATCGGGCGCGAGGCGGCCGACGGCCGGCTCGATGCGCGGGTGATCGAGGCACGCCAGCGCAACATGATCGCCAACGGCCACGGCCTGCTGCGCGTCGACACCATCGCGCACATCGACGGCGACGACCCGGATCTGTCCGGCCCGGCGCGGCTGGCGGAGCAGCTCGGCCGCGCCGCCTACCTGCCGCCCTACGCGACGGCCGACGGCGACGTGCATTTCGACGTGCTGGTGCCGCTGGGCGGCGGTCAGGGCTGGATGCGCGGCACCTATTCGATCGAGCAGATGCTGTCGCAATCGGTACCCTGGTGGTTCGCCGAGCGCTACAAGCTGGACGTGATCGACAACACCGAAACCGTGCTGGCCAGCAAGTCCAAGGTGGCGGCCGAACACGACGAAATGAACTATGCGCTGGTGTTCGATCCGCCCGGTCACGGCCTGCGGCTGCGTGTCACCGCCTACCGCAGCGAAACCCGTCTGTTGCCGGCGCTGCTGGTGGTCACCATCGTCGGCCTGGCGTTCACGATGCTGTGGAGTCTGTGGGCGCTGCGTCGTCACCTGGTGCGCAGGCTCGAAGCCGAACAGGCGCTGCGCGAGGAACACACCTTCCGTTCGGCGATGGAAAATTCGCTCAGCATCGGTCTGCGCGCGCGCGACCTGAGCGGCCGCATCACCCACGTGAACCCGGCCTTCTGCCGCATGGTCGGCTGGAGCGCCGAGGAACTGATGGCGATGCGCCCACCCATGCCCTACTGGGCGCCGGAAGAGGCCGAACACATCCGCGCGCTGCACGACGGCATCCTGGCCGGCGGCGCGACTTCACACGAAGCGCTGGAACTGAAGTTCATCCGCCGCAATGGCGAACGCTTCGACGTGCTCATTTCGGAGGCGCCGCTGGTCGACGCCGACGGCCGTCACGTCGGCTGGATGAGCTCGGTACTCGACATCACGGAGCGCAAGCAGGCGGAGGAGCTGTACCGGCAGCAGCAGGAAAAGCTGCAGTTCACCGGCCGCCTGATCACCATGGGCGAAATGGCATCGACGCTGGCGCACGAACTGAACCAGCCGCTGTCGGCCATTGCCAGCTACAGCACGGCCTGCCTCAACATGGTCGACAACGGCAGCGGCTCGCTGGCCGACCTGAAGGAGCCGCTGGCGAAAATGAACGCGCAGGCGCGCCGCGCAGGCACCATCATCCGCCGCGTGCATGAATTCGTCCGCCGCTCAGAGCCGAAGCGCGTCGCCTGTTCTCTGAACGACGTGGTCGAGGAAGCGCTGGGCCTGATCGAGGCTGACGCGCGCAAGCGCGACATCCGCATTTCCAGCTCGCTGGCCGGCGCCCTGCCCGCGGTCAGCGCCGACCGGGTGATGATCGAGCAGGTGTTGCTGAACCTGATCCGCAACGGCATGGACGCAATGGCCGCCTGCCCGCTGGAACGACGCCGACTGCTGATACAGACCAGCGCCGACGCCGAAGGCGTGCAGGTGTCGGTGCGCGACAGCGGCAGCGGCATCCCGCCGGAAGTGGCGGACAAGCTGTTCGCCCCCTTCTTCACCACCAAGCCGGACGGCATGGGCATGGGTCTCAACATCTGCCGCTCCATCGTCGAACTGCACCGCGGCCGGCTGTGGTTCGAATCCGCAGACGGCGGCGGTACCGTGTTCATCCTGAAGCTGCCGGCCGGGGAGTGAAGCCGATGAGCCAGATCTTCATCGTCGACGACGACGAAGCCATCCGCGACGCGCTGGGCTGGCTGTTCCGCTCGCGCGGCCATACCGTGCGCACCTGGCCGTCGGCCGAGGCGCTGATCGGCAGTGGCGAGATTGCTCACTGCGGCTGCCTGCTGCTGGACATCCGCATGGACGGCATGAGCGGGCTGGAGCTGTTCGGCTGGCTGCACGAGCACGGCCACGACATGCCGGTCATCTTCCTGACCGGCCACGGCGACGTGCCGATGGCGGTCGGCGCGATCAAGCAGGGCGCCTTCGATTTCGTCGAGAAGCCGTTCAACGACAACGAACTGGTGGACCGCGCGCTGGCTGCGCTGGACATGCACCAGCAACAGTTGGCGAAGCGCGCCGCCGCACAGGTCATCGAGGAGCGTGTCGCCCAGCTCACGCAGCGCGAGATCGAGGTGATGGAGCGCGTGCTGGCCGGCCAGATGAACAAAGTGATCGCCAGCGACCTCGGCGTCACGATGCGCACCGTGGAAGTCCATCGCGCCCGAATTTTCGAGAAGATGGGCGTGCGCTCGGCTGTGGAGCTGGCGCAGGTACTGGCGGCCAGGAAGTAGCGCCGCGCACTTTCACCGCCGCTGTCGGGGTCAGAAGACCCCTCCCACAGAATTCCGGTCCAGGCTCCGGCGGTGAGGCGGGCGCAAGCCCTGTGGGAGCGGCCTTGGCCGCGACAGGGCCGCTGCGGCCCGCCGGCTTCGAGGCAGAGTGCCGTCGGGGTCAGAAGCCCCCCACGGAATCCCGGTTCCGGGATGGCGGCCGGACTACAGACCCGCCGCGTCGTCCAGCGTCGCGGCGGCGCCGCTGCACACCATGTGCGCCAGACCGCCGCACTCGCTCAGCACGTGATCGGCATAGAAGCGCGCGGTAACGATCTTGGCGCGCAGGAAGTCGGCGTCGCCCTCGCCAGCGGCCAGCCGCTGCTGCGCCAGCAGGGCGCCGCGCGCAAGTTGCCAGCCGCCCGCCACGCGGCCGAACAGCATCAGCAGCGGCACCGCGCCGGCCAGCACGGCACGCACATCGCTGCGCCAGTGCGCGACGACGAAATCGACGCTGCGTTCGAGCGCCGACGCCGCCTCGCCCAGCGGCGCGGACAGCGCCTGCAGCCGCGCCGCATCGAGCGCCGCGACGACATCGCGCATGTCGGCGATCACCGCGCGCGCGGCCGCGCCGCCGTCGCGCGCGATCTTGCGACCGACCAGATCGTTCGCCTGTATGCCGGTCGTGCCCTCGTAGATATTGGTGATGCGCGCGTCGCGCAGGTACTGCGCGGCGCCGGTTTCCTCGACATAGCCCATGCCGCCGTGCACCTGCACGCCGAGCGAGGCGATCTCGTTCGCGCCTTCGGTGCTCCAGCCCTTGACCAGCGGAATCATCAGTTCGACGAAGGCCTGGGCGCGCGTACGTTCGGCCTCGTCCGCATGGCGCGCTGCGCGGTCGCGTGCCGCCGCGGTGACCGCGGCCAGCGCGCGCATCGCCTCGACCTGCGACTTCATGCGCAGCAGCATGCGGCGCACGTCCGGGTGGCGCACGATGGCCACGCTGCCGCCGCCTTTCACGCCCGCCTCGCCGCCCTGACGCCGCTCGTTGGCGTACTCGCGCGCCTGCTGGAACGCGCGTTCCGCGACCGCGATGCCCTGCAGACCGACCGCGTAGCGCGCGGCGTTCATCATGATGAACATGTATTCGATGCCGCGGTACTCTTCGCCGCACAGCCAGCCGGTGGCGCCGCCGGCATCGCCGAAGGCCATCACGCAGGTCGGGCTGGCGTGTATGCCCAGCTTGTGTTCGAGCGACACGCAGCGCACGTCGTTGCGCGCGCCCGGGTTGCCATCGGCATCGGGAATGAACTTGGGTACGATGAACAGCGAAATGCCCTTCACCCCGTCAGGCGCACCCGGCGTGCGCGCCAGTACGAGATGCACGATGTTGGACGCCAGTTCGTGCTCGCCGAAGGTGATGAATATCTTCTGCCCGAATACGCGGTAACTGCCGTCGGGCTGCGGCTCGGCGCGGCTGCGCACCGCCGCCAGATCGGAACCGGCCTGCGGCTCGGTCAGGTTCATGGTGCCGGTCCATTCGCCGCTCACCATGCGTTCGAGGTAGAGCGCCTTCTGCTCGTCGGAACCGCACAGCGCCAGCGCCTCGATGGCGCCTGCAGTCAGCAGCGGACACAGCGAGAACGCCATGTTGGCGCCCATCACCATCTCCTGGATCTGCGCCACCACGAGGTGCGGCATGCCGGCACCGCCGTGCGCCGGGTCGCAACCCATGCCGTTCCAGCCGTTGTCGGCATAGGCGCGATAGGCCTCGGCGAATCCGTCCGGCATGCTGACCTTGCCGTCCTCGCCCAGCTTCGCGCCAACGCGGTCACCGGTGCGATTCAGCGGCGACAGCACCTCGCCGGTGAAGCGGGCGGCCTCCTCCAGCACGGCGTCGACAACATCCGGACTCGCATCCTCGTACCCTGGCAAGGTCACCACTTCGTTCAGACCCGCCAGTTCCAGCGCAAAACGCATGTCCTGCAGCGGCGCGACGTATTCGCTCATGAGGCTCTCCTCCATCGGGCTCTGGCGGCCCTCGAAATTGATCAGTGACGGCAGCGGGCGGATGCCGCCCGCTGCGGATCAGTCCAGTGCCTGCACCAGTTGCGGCACCAGTTCGAACAGGTCGCCGACCAGACCGTAGTCGGCCACCTGGAAGATGGGCGCGTCCGGGTCCTTGTTGATGGCGACGATCACCTTCGAATCCTTCATGCCGGCCAGGTGCTGAATCGCACCGGACAGCCCGACTGCGATATAGATGTCGGGCGCGACGATCTTGCCGGTCTGGCCGACCTGATAGTCGTTCGGTGCGTAACCGGAGTCGACGGCGGCGCGGCTGGCGCCCAGTGCGGCGCCGAGCCGGTCGGCCAGCGGTTCGAGCACGCTGTGATAGGCCTCGGCACTGCCCAGTCCGCGCCCGCCCGACACGACGACGCGCGCAGCACCCAGTTCCGGGCGGGCCGATTGCGACAGTTCCTGCGACACATGGGCGGACAGTCCGCTGGCCGCCGGCGGTGTCACCGCCTCGACCGGCGCGGCACCGCCGCTCGCCGGCAGCGGGTCAAAGGCGGTCGCGCGCACCGTGATCAGCTTGACCGGATCCGCGCTCTGCACCGTCGCCAGCGCATTGCCGGCGTAGATCGGTCGCACGAAGGTGTCGGCCGACACCACCTCGACGATGTCCGACACCTGCGCGACGTCGAGCGTGGCCGCGACGCGGGGCATGAAGTTCTTGCCGAAGCTGCCGGCCGGTGCCAGCACGTGGCTGTGTCCGGCGGCGACCGCCAGCACCGCTGCGGCGAGGTCTTCCGCGGTGGGGTGAGCCAGATGTGCGGCATCGGCACTCAGCACCTTCGCAACACCCGGCACCGCTGCCACCGCAGCGGCTGCGCCGGCGCAGCCGCTGCCAGCGACCAGCACGGTGATGTCGCCGCCGATCTTCGCCGCGGCAGCCAGGGTGTTCAGCGTGGCGGGGCGCAGGCCGGCGTTGTCGTGTTCAGCAATGACCAGAATGCTCATATGGGGCTCCTCAGCGCAGCACTTTGGCTTCGTCGCGCAGCTTCGCGACCAGTTCGGCCACCGAGGCCACCTTGATACCGGCCTGACGCTTCGGCGGCTCGGCCACCTTCAGCGTTTTCAGGCGCGGCGCGACATCGACGCCCAGTTCGTCCGGCGTCACCGTGTCGAGCGGCTTCTTCTTCGCCTTCATGATGTTGGGCAGGCTGGCGAAGCGTGGTTCGTTCAGCCGCAGGTCGGTGGTGACCACCGCCGGCAGCGCCACACTGACGGTTTCCAGGCCGCCGTCGATTTCACGCGTCACGGTCGCCCGACCGTCGGCGACGCCGACCTTGGATGCGAAGGTGGCCTGCCCCCAGCCGAGCAGCGCAGCCAGCATCTGGCCGGTCTGGTTGGCGTCGTCGTCGATCGCCTGCTTGCCGCAGATCACCAGCTGCGGCTGTTCGCGACCGGCCACCGCCTTGAGCAGCTTGGCCACCGCCAGCGGTTGCAGTTCGACATCGGTATTCACATGGATCGCGCGGTCGGCACCCAGCGCCAGCGCAGTGCGCAGCGTATCGACGCAGCCGGCGACGCCGCAGGAGACCGCGACCACCTCGGTCGCCACGCCCGCCTCCTTCAGCCGCACCGCCTCTTCCACCGCGATCTCGTCGAACGGATTCATCGACATCTTCACGTTCGCGGTTTCAACGCCGCTGCCATCGGCGGCAACGCGGATCTTCACGTTGTAATCGATCACCCGTTTGACCGGGACCACAATCTTCATGCCTGTGCCTCCTGTGTGCCGCTCACGGTTGCACGCACCCATACGGATGCGTATGTTCAGTCCATACGCTAGCGTATGCTTCACTTCGAGGTCAACAACGCCGCAGGAATACCGCCATGCCCGACACCGCCGCCCGCCCACAGACCGACCGCGACACCTGGGTGCGAGCGGCCACCCAGACCCTGGCCGACAGCGGTGTCGACGGCATACGGGTAGAGACGCTGGCGCGCGGTCTCGGCCTGACCAAGGGCAGCTTCTACTGGCACTTCAAGGACCGCCGCGCCCTGCTCGATGCCGTGCTGGAGCACTGGCGCGACGGCCGCATCGACGACATCCGCAACCGCACGCAATCTGCGCCCGGCGACGAGATCGCGCAACTGCAGCATGTGATCGACACCTACAGCCTGGCGCGCAACCGCCGCGGCATGCAGGTCGAACTGGCGCTGCGCGACTGGGCGCGCCACGACCAAGCGGCGCGCGCCGCCGTCGACGAAGTGGACAGCGTGCGTCTGGAATGCGCTGCAGCGCTGTTCCGCGCCGCCGGCTGCGACGCCGACGAAGCGATCAATCGCAGCCTGCTGCTGTATGCCTATGTGTTCGGCCTGGGCATGATGGATGTTCCGCGGGACACGGCGCGGCCGGCGGCGGCACGCCAGTTCATCGCCAACCTGATCACGGGTCGTTGATATTTTGCAAAACAATGCCGCGCGGCCGTCATCGTTCGCACGGGATAATTGATGCAATGCCGCATCCGTGCGGGCCTACAACAGAACAGAACGCAGAAAGGAAAACCGATGTCCTTCCCGGCACCCGAAATCTTCAAGGCCTACGACATCCGCGGCATCGTGGACAAGACGCTGACCGCCGACGCGGTGCGCGCCATCGGCCACGCACTGGGCTCCGAGGCGGTGAAGCGCGGTCAGCGCACCATCGCCGTCGGCCGCGACGGCCGCCTGTCCGGCCCTGAACTGGCCGGTGCGCTGGCCGAAGGCATCAATGCCGCCGGCGTCGATGTGCTGGACATCGGCTGCGTGCCGACACCGCTGTCCTATTTCGCCGCCTTCGATCTCGGCACCGACAGTGCGGTCAGCGTGACCGGCAGCCACAACCCGCCCGACTACAACGGCCTGAAGATGGTGCTGGGCGGTCAGACGCTTTACGGCGACATGATCCAGGACCTGCGCCGCCGCATCGTCGACAACGATCTGGTGCACGGCCGGGGCACGACGCGCCACGCCGACGTGCGCGACACCTACATCACCCGCGTCACCGGCGACGTGAAGCTCAAGCGCCGGATGAAGGTGGTGATCGACTGCGGCAACGGCGTCGCCGGCGACATCGCACCGCGCCTGTTCGAAGCGCTGGGCTGCGAAGTGGTGCCGCTGTTCTGCGAAGTGGACGGCAATTTCCCGAACCACCACCCAGACCCGTCCAAGCCGGAAAACCTGGAAGACGTGATCCGCGTGCTGGCCGCTGGCGACGCCGAAATCGGCCTCGCTTTCGACGGCGACGGCGACCGCCTGGGCGTGGTCACCCGCGACGGCGAAATCATCTACCCGGACCGTCAGCTCATGCTGTTCGCCGCCGACGTGCTGTCGCGCCAGCCCGGCGCGCAGATCGTCTATGACGTCAAATGCACCCGCCTGCTGGCACCGTGGATCCGCGAACACGGCGGCGAGCCGGTCATGTGGAACACCGGCCACGCGCTGATCAAGGCCAAGCTGAAGCAGAGCGGCGCCGCGCTGGCGGGCGAGATGAGCGGTCACATGTTCTTCAAGGAGCGCTGGTTCGGTTTCGACGACGGTCTGTACGCCGGTGCCCGTCTGCTGGAGATCCTGTCTGCGGCGCCGGACGGCAACGCGGTGCTGAAGGCGCTGCCGACCGCCACCTCGACGCCCGAACTGAACCTGAAGATGAACGAGGGCGAACCGCACGCGCTGATCGCCGAGATGCAGAAATCGGCGGTTTTCGACGGCGCCCGAGACATCATCAAGATCGACGGCCTGCGCGTCGAATACGCCGACGGTTTCGGGCTGATGCGGGCATCGAACACGACGCCGGTGGTCGTGCTGCGGTTCGAGGCGGACGACGCCACGGCGCTCGAACGCATCCAGGCGGATTTCCGCCGCGTGCTCGGCAGCGCCCGCCCGGACCTCGCCCTGCCCTTCTGAACGCACCGTTCCCCGGCGCCCGGTCGGGCGCCGGTTTCCGGCGCTCGGCCGAAGCCGTCATCGCCATGAAATAAACCCCGCTCGCACCCTAAATGTGGCGGCCGGCATGCCGACAACAGAAGCATGCTCACTGCCGCCACAAACAACATCTATGTAGGCCGCCAGCCCATACTGGACCGGAGCCAGGCGCTCTACGCCTACGAGTTGCTGTTCCGCTCCGGGAACGTCGAACAGGCCGAATTTCACTGCGACGTCAGCGCCACCGCGCGGGTGATCACCTCGGTGTTCAACGAACTCGGTCTCGAACAGGCGCTGGGCGACGCTTTCGGTTTCATCAACGTCAGCGAGGACATGCTGATGTCCGAGGCGCTCGAACTGCTGCCGGCGGACAAGATCGTCATCGAACTGCTTGAAACCGTTCCGCCAAAGCCTGCAGTCATCGCGCGGGCGCGCGAACTGGTGCGCAAAGGCTTCCGGCTGGCGCTCGACGACGTGCTCGATCTGGAAGAGAACTACAAGCCTCTGATCGAGATCGCTTCCTTCATCAAGATCGACCTGCTGGGCGTCGCCCCCGACGCGCTGCCCGATCTGGTCGAACGCTTCCGGCCCTACTCGGCCAAGCTGCTGGCCGAAAAGGTCGACAGCGCCGAACAGGCCCGGCGCTGCCACGAACTCGGGTTCGCCTATTTCCAGGGCTATTTCTTCGCCCGCCCGAGCGTGCTGAGCACCCGCACGCTGAGCGCAGGCGAAACGACCCTGCTGCGCCTGCTCGGCATGGTGATCGGCGACGCCGACACGTCGGCAATGGAACCGCTGATCAAGCAGGAGCCGGCGCTGCTGGTGAACCTGATGCGCATCACCAATTCGGTCGGCAGTGGCAGCAAGCGTCAGATATCGACCGCACGCGAGGCGATCACGCTGCTCGGTCGCCGTCAGCTGCAGCGCTGGCTGCAGCTGCTGTTGTTCTGTACGCAGGGCAGCGGCAAGGCGCACACGCCGCTGCTCAACATGGTGGCGACCCGCGCACGCACGATGGAACTGCTGGCCGAGCGCTGCGACATGCGTGACGGCGACCCCGACAGCGCTTTCCTGACCGGCATCCTGTCACTGCTGCCGGCGCTGCTTGGCGTGTCAATGGACGAAGTGCTGAAGACGCTGACTGTCGATCGCAGCATCCACAGCGCGTTGACCGACGGCTCGGGCACGCTGGGCGCACTGCTCCGGCTGCTGCGCTGCTGGGAGGAAGACGCCACGACCGACTTCGCCGCCACGCTGGCCGCTCTGCCGCCGCTGAGCGGCGAAGATTTCACCGTTGCCGTGTCCGAAGCCATGGGGTGGGCCGCCGGCCTCGGACAATGACTGCCGGAAAGACGCAGCAATGATTTCCCGTACACATGCCATCGAACGCCTGTTCGCCGCGGCTGGCCAGTTGCCGAGCATTCCGCGCGTCGTGCAGAAGATGATCGAGACACTGCGCGACGAAGACGCCGATCTGCTGCCACTGATCGGTGAGATCCGCACTGATCCGACCATTTCCGCGCGTGTGCTGAAACTTGCCAACTCGGGCTACTACGGCAGCCGCCGTGCAGTGGGGTCGATCGACGAGGCGGTGTCGCTGATCGGCACGCGCGCGATGCGCACGCTGGTGATCTCGGCCGGCGTCAGCAGCAGTTTTCCCAAGGTGCCGGGCGTCGACCTGCAGTCGTTCTGGCGTCACGCACTGCTGACCGCGTCGATCACATCGCAGCTGGCGCGACGCGCCGGCGAGAACGCCGAGCGCGCCTACAGCGCCGGTCTGATGCTGCGCGTCGGCCAGCTGATGATCCACATCGCCTTCCCGCGCGTCGCCGACGAAATCCTGCGCGAATGTCAGGGGCTGGGCATGAGCGAGCGCGCGACGGTGGAACAGCACAAGCTGAACACCCATCACTGCGAGGTCGGCGCCGAACTGGCAATGCGCTGGAACTTCCCGGACGATATTGCAGCCGCGCTCGAGTACTACTGCCAGCCGCGCAATCCGGACGCCAGTCTGCTCGCCCGTCTGGCCCATCTGGCCGCGCAGTGCGCCTTCGAACTCGAACAGCAGACTGCGCCCGAGGACATCGTGCAGCGGCTCGACAACACGGTGACCGACATGTGCGGACTCGACCCCGCCGGCATCCTGCAGGACATCCGCAGCTGCGCCGAGCGTGCGGCCGGTGACCAACAGGCGGACTGAAGGCGCCACGCCCGCGCTGCAATGAAAAATGCCGCCCGCGGGCGGCATTTTCGTTACGGCGTTCAGCGCATCTTCGGATTCAGCGTGCCGCGGTTGTAGTCCTTGTCGCCGGGCAGGATGGTGCGGGTGCCGAACCAGCCGCCCTGCGCACCTTCCGGTCGCAGATGATTCTGCGGGTAGGTGTCGGCCACCTTCTTCGCCTCGGCCTGCTTCGCCGCGTCGACGAAGCGCCAGCGGCCGTCCGGCATCAGTTCGACCTTCTCGCCGGCGGCGGTGGTCGCCTCGATCACCGCGCCCTCGCCGGCCAGCGCGCACGCCGAAGCCAGCGCCATCAGCAACACTGCTGCGATTTTCATCCGAGCTTTCCTTCCACCCATTTGCCGACACCGGCCAGCGCCGCCGGCAGGTTGTCCGGCTGGGTGCCGCCCGCCTGCGCCATGTCCGGCTTGCCGCCGCCCTTGCCGCCGACCTGCGCAGCAACGAAATTGACCAGTTCGCCCGCCTTCACCTTCGCCGTCAGATCCGGCGTGACACCGGCGATCAGGCTCACCTTGCCGTCGCTCACCGCGGCAAGCACGATGGCGGCCGAGCCGAGCTTGTCGCGCAGCTTGTCCAGCGTTTCGCGCAGCGCCGGCACGTCGGCACCTTCCATCACCGCGGCCAGAACCTTGGCGCCGCCGACCGCAACCGCCTGCGCCGCCAGCTCGTCGCCCTGGCTGGCGGCGAGCTTGCTCTTCAGGCGGGCGATCTCCTTTTCCAGCGCGCGCACGTTGTCGATCACCTGGGCGATCTTGGCCGGCAGCTCATTGGCCGGCGCCTTGAACGCGGCGGCCGCTTCCGACACCAGCCTGTCCTGACGCTGCACGAAGGCCACCGCGTTCTCGCCGGTGATGGCCTCGACGCGGCGGATGCCGGCGGCCACACCGGCTTCGACCGTGATCTTGAACAGGCCGATGTCGCCGGTGCGCGCCACGTGAGTGCCGCCGCACAGTTCGCGCGACGAACCGATGTCCAGCACGCGCACCTCGTCGCCGTACTTCTCGCCGAACAGCATCATCGCGCCCGACTTCTGCGCGTCCTCGATCCCCATCACGCGCGCCTGGGTGGCGGCGTTGGCGAGAATCTCTGCATTGACGATGCGCTCGACGCGGGTGATCTCGTCGTCGGTCATCGGCGCGGTATGCACGAAGTCGAAACGGGTCTTGTCGGCGTCGACCAGCGAGCCCTTCTGCTGCACGTGATCACCGAGCACCTCACGCAAGGCCTTGTGCATCAGGTGAGTGACCGAATGGTTGCGTGCGGTCGCGGCGCGGGCGCGCACATCGACGCGCGCGCTCACGCTGTCGCCGACCGCGATGCGGCCGGTACCGACGACGCCGTGGTGACCGAACACCGCGGCCTGTATCTTCAGCGTGTCCTCGACCTTGAAGATGCCCTGTGCCGCGCGCAGTTCGCCGCGGTCGCCGACCTGACCACCAGATTCCGCATAGAACGGGGTTTCGTCGAGCACCACGACGCCCAGTTCGCCCTCGTGCAGTTCGCTCACCGGCGCGCCGTCGCGGTATAGCGCCACCACCTTGCCGGCCGCGTCCAGCGTGTCGTATCCGCGGAAAGTGGTCTGTACGCCGTCGTACTCCAGCGCGGTCGCCATCTTGAACTTGCCGGCGGCGCGCGCCTGTTCCTTCTGTCGCGCCATCGCGGCGTCGAAGCCTTCGGTATCCACCGTCACGCCGCGCTCGCGGCAGATGTCGGCGGTCAGGTCGAGCGGGAAGCCGTAGGTGTCGTGCAGCTTGAATGCGGTTTCGCCGTCCAGCGCGGCGCCCTGCGCCAGCGCGGCCAGTGCCGATTCAAGGATGTCCATGCCGTTGGCGATGGTCGCAAAGAAGCGCTCTTCCTCCTGCCGCAGCACTTCCATCACCTTCTGCTGCGCTGCCGCCAGATCCGGGTAGGCAGCGCCCATCTGCGCCACCAGGTCCGGCACCATGCGGTGGAAGAAGGCGGCGCGCGCGCCCAGCTTGTAGCCGTGGCGGATGGCGCGGCGGATGATGCGGCGGAGCACGTAGCCACGACCTTCGTTGCCCGGGATGACGCCGTCGGCGATCAGGAAGGAACAGGCGCGGATGTGGTCGGCCAGCACCTTCAGCGACGGATTGTCGAGGTCGGTGGTGTGCGTTTCACGCGCGGCCGCCGCGATCAGCGCAACGAACAGGTCGATCTCGTAATTGCTGTGCACGCCCTGCAGCACGGCGGCGATGCGCTCCAGACCCATGCCGGTGTCCACGCTGGGCTTGGGCAGCGGATGCAGCACACCCGCCTCGTCGCGGTTGTACTGCATGAACACGTTGTTCCAGATTTCGATGAAACGGTCGCCGTCCTCGTCCGGCGAACCCGGCGGCCCACCCGGAATGTGCGCGCCGTGGTCGTAGAAGATTTCGGTACACGGGCCGCAGGGGCCGGTGTCGCCCATCATCCAGAAGTTGTCCGAGGCGTAGCGCGCGCCCTTGTTGTCGCCGATGCGGATGACGCGCTCGGCCGGCACGCCGATCTCTTTCGTCCAGATGTCGAAGGCTTCGTCGTCTTCGGCATAGACGGTGATCGTGAGCTTGTCTTTCGGCAGCTTGAAAACCTCGGTCAGCAGCTCCCAGGCAAACGCGATGGCGTCGCGCTTGAAGTAGTCGCCGAAGCTGAAGTTGCCCAGCATTTCGAAGAAGGTGTGGTGACGCGCGGTATAGCCGACGTTTTCCAGATCGTTGTGCTTGCCGCCGGCGCGCACGCATTTCTGCGAGGTGGTGGCGCGGTTGTAGCTGCGCTTGTCGAAGCCGAGGAACACGTCCTTGAACTGGTTCATGCCGGCGTTGGTGAACAGCAGCGTCGGGTCCTCGTGCGGCACCAGCGAGCTGGAAGCCACGATCTGGTGGCCCTTGGAAGCGAAGAAATTCAGGAAGGCGGAGCGGATATCGGCGCTGTTCATGGTCGGCAATCAGGATTTCAGGGCGCGCGCTGCGGCGCGAAAACAGTCGCGGATTCTAGCATTCGCGCCGCCGCCGGCCCGATGGCCGTAGCAGCGTTCAGGCGACGGCAGGCTCCGCACTGACGCCGGCCACCTCGGCGACGATGCGGCAGGAACGCAGGCGCAGCGCGAAGTCGTGGATATCGGTCACCACCATCAGTTCGTCGGCGCCGGTGCGCTCGACCAGCGACGCAAGGCCGCGGCGCACGGTATCGGGCCCGCCGACCACCGCTTCGGCGAGGAAGGCATCGACCGACGCCTTCTCGTGCCCGGCCCACAGCGGCGTCATGTCGACCACCGGCGGGCGCAGCCGCAGCGATTCGCCACGCAGCAGCGCCAGCACGCGCTGCTGCGTCGAGGTGGCGAGCCAGCGTGCCTCGTCGTCGCTGTCGGCGGCCACCACCGGCACACCCAGCATCAGGTGCGGGCGGTCGAGCACGGCTGACGGCCGGAACAGTGCGCGGTACATGCGGGCCGCCTCCAGCATCATGCGCGGTGCGAAATGGGCGGCGAAGGCATAGGGCAGGCCCAGCTGGGCCGCCAGCTGCGCACTGAACAGGCTGGAGCCGAGCAGCCACACCGGCACTTCGGTGCCTTCGCCCGGCATCGCACGCACGGCCTGACCCGGCTGCGCCGGGGCCAGCAAGTCACGCAGCTCTGCCACCTGCTCCGGGAAGTCGTCGCCGTTGCTCGACAGATCGCGGCGCAGCGCACGCATGGTCGCGCGGTCGGCGCCCGGCGCTCGGCCGAGACCCAGATCGATGCGCCCCGGGTACAGCGTCGCCAGCGTGCCGAAGTTTTCCGCCACCACCAGCGGCGCGTGATTGGGCAGCATGACGCCGCCCGAGCCGACACGGATGCGCGAGGTCTGGCCGGCCACGTGGCCGATCAGCACGGCGGTCGCCGCGCTGGCGATGCCGTCCATATTGTGGTGCTCGGCCAGCCAGTATCGCTGGAAGCCGAGCTGCTCGACGTGGCGCGCCAGTGCGACGGATTCCTGCAGGGCATCAGCCACGCTGCCGCCGTGGCGCACCGGCACCAGATCGAGCATGGACAGTGGAATGGTGAACGGTTCGGACATCGGGACTCCAGCTTGAAAGTACTGCGGTGAAGGCGGGCGTCGGCGCGGCGCGCCCTGCCTACGCTGCTCGCCGGCATGTCAGTGGATATCGGGGCGGCGCGAAAGTTTGCAAGCACGCGCCGGCCCGGTATCGTCGGGCCTGCCGCCAGCGCGCGCGTACCCGCCCCAGTCACATCGACCCGCGAATGGAGGATGACCGCCGTGACCGCCTCTTCGAACACTGCACAGCGCTTCATTCTCGCGCTCGATCAGGGCACCACCAGTTCGCGCGCCCTGGTGTTCGACGCCACCGGTCGCGTGGTCGCGATGGCCCAGCGCGAACTGCCGCAGAGCTATCCGCAGCCCGGCTGGGTCGAGCACGACGCGCTGCGCATCTGGACCGACACGCTGGCCTGCGCGCACGAAGCCCTGCTGCGCGCAGCAGTGAAGGCGGACCGAATCGCCGCCATCGGCATCACCAACCAGCGCGAAACCGTGCTGCTGTGGGAGCGCGCGACCGGCACCCCGCTGGCGCCGGCCATCGTCTGGCAGGACCGCCGCACCGCCGACATCTGCGAACGCCTGCGCGCCGATGGCCACGAGGACTTCGTACGCCACCGGACCGGGCTGGTGCTCGATCCCTACTTCTCAGCCAGCAAGATCGCCTGGCTGCTCGACCAGGTACCGGGCGCGCGCGAACGGGCAGAACGCGGCGAACTGGCCTGCGGCACGATGGACAGCTGGCTGGTGTGGCAGCTCACCGGCGGCCGCCGCCACCTGACCGACCTCACCAACGCCAGTCGTACGCAGTTGCTGGACATCCGCAGCGGCCGCTGGGACGACGACCTGCTGGCGCTGTTCCGCGTGCCGCGGGCGCTGCTGCCGGACATCGTGCCGTCCAGCGGCATGCTGGCCGAAACCGAGCCCATGCTGTTCGGCCGCGCGCTGCCGGTGAGCGGCATCGCCGGCGACCAGCAGGCGGCGCTGTACGGCCAGGGCTGCACCGCGCCCGGTCTGGCCAAGAACACCTACGGCACCGGCTGTTTCATGCTGATGCATACCGGCCGCCACGCCATCGTGTCGCGGCACGGCCTGCTGACCACCTGCGCCGCGCAGACCGCCGACGGCATCGAATACGCGCTCGAAGGCAGCGTTTTCGTGACCGGCGCGCTGGTGCAGTGGCTGCGCGACGGGCTCGGTCTGATCGCCCGCTCGTCCGACGTCGAGGCGCTGGCGGCCAGCGTGCCGGACAGCGGTGGCGTCACCGTGGTGCCAGCCTTCACCGGGCTGGGCGCACCGCACTGGTCGCCGGCTGCGCGCGGCACGATGTTCGGCCTCAGCCGCGGCACGACGCGGGCACACATCGCGCGCGCCGCGCTCGAATCGATCTCGCTGCAGACGGTGGACGTGATGCGGGCGATGGAAGCCGACGCCGGGTCGGCGTTGCGCGAATTGCGCGTCGATGGCGGCGGCTCCGCCAACGCGCTGCTGATGCAGATGCAGGCCGACCTGCTCGGCTGCACGGTGCGCGTTGCGCCGACACAGGAAACGACGGCGCTCGGCGCTGCGCTGCTGGCGGCGCGCGGCTGCGGTGTCGACATGTCGCCACCGGAGGGCGACGGCCGCATCTTCGAGGTCAGGCAAACGGACCTGTACGATCACCTGGGTCCGCGCTGGCAGGCCGCCATCGCCGCTACGCTGGCCTATGCGCGCGCCATCGGCTGAAGGCCGTTCAAGCGTCGGCCGCGCCCTCTGACGCACCCAAGCCCCACTTCATCGCCAGACGCACCAGGTCGATGTCGGTGCGGGTGCCGAGCTTGGCCTTGATCTGGTAGTGCGTGTTCTGCGCGGTCTTAGGGCTGATGTGCAGCGCCTGCCCGATCTCGTCGGCCGAGCGGCCGTCGAGCAGCATGCGCAGCACTTCGAATTCGCGCGGCGACAGCGCGTCGAGCGGATTGTCGGCGTCGTTCAGCAATGCCAGCGCCAGTTCCGGCGCGATATCCGGGCTGAGCACGCGGCGGCGCGCCGCGACCTGATAGACCGCGTCGATCAGCACGTCCGGCGCGCAACTTTTGGTGACGTAGCCGAGCGCGCCGGCGCGCAGCGCCTGCGACGCGAACAGCGGGTCACGGTGCATGCTGAACACCAGGATGCGCGCACGCGCGTCGCGCTGTACGAGCCGGCGCACCAGTTCGACGCCGCCCATGTCGGGCAGGCCCAGATCGAGAACGACGACATCGGGCTGCACCGCGCGGAAGGCGGTCAGCGCCTCGTTCGCGCTGGCCGCCTCGGCCTCGATGCGCAGGTCGGCGCGGCGTTCGAGCAGGCGTCGGTAGCCCTCGCGCACCACGGCGTGGTCATCGACCAGCAACAGACGGATCATGCGTGCATCTCCTGTACGTTGGCGGCCGGGCTCGGCCGTCCGGCGTCGGCCGGCACGATGACTTCGACGCGCAGGCCGCCTTCGTCGCGCAGCGTCAGCGTCAGCCGGCCACCGAGGGCCTGCACGCGCTCGCGCATGCCGAGTACGCCGAGCCCGCCGTCGAAGGTCGAGCCGGGTTCCGAGCGGCCGTCGTCGTCGACGCATAGCCGCAGTTCGTTGCCGTCGCAACGCAGTGTCACCGCAATGTGGCGCGCGTCGGCGTGCTTCTGCGCATTGGTCAGGCTCTCCTGGACGATGCGGTAGAGGCTCACGTTCAGGTTGTCGGCAAGCCCGCCGACGTCGCCCTCGATCTTCAGCGTGTGCAGGCAGCGGCCATGGCTGCTGCGGTTGCGACTGTCGATCAGCTGTTCCAGGCTGGCCGCCAGGCCGAAGGCTTCCAGCCCCACCGGCCGCAGTTCGCGCAGGATGAGCTGCAGCACCTCCATCATGTGCGCGGTGATCCGCGAAATCGCCTCGGCGCTGGGCGTCAGCGCCGGCAGCTGATCGTGCGCCAGCTCGCGCGCATAGGCCGCTTCGGCCTGTATCGAGGTGAGGCACTGCCCCAGCTCGTCGTGCAGTTCGCGCGCCAGCCGGCGCCGCTCCTCCTCGCGCACTTCGAGCAGCCGGCGCGCCAGTTCGCGCTGCTCGCCCATCGTGTGTTCCAGTCGCTGGGCCAGGTGGTTGAACACGTCACTGATGCGCTGCAGCTCGATCAACTCGAAGGACGGCAGCCGCACCGACAGGTCTCCCGCCTCCATCCGCCCGAGTCCGCGCAGGATGTCGTCGGTCGGCCGCAGCACGCGGCGCACCGGCAGATAGACCAGCACGTTGAGCAGCAGCACGCCGGCGGTGATGATCAGCAGGTTGCGGATGTCCGACCACACCGACTGGGCGACGCTGGCGAAGTTGGGCGTTACCGTGAGCTCGCCCACCTTGATGCCCGGATACTTGCCGACCGGGCCGATATAACGCGCCTCCTCGCCGACCACGCTGCGCATCAGCGACGCCGGCAGCCAGCGCGGCGCCTCGGCGTCGCCGAAGCAGCGCTGCACCACCGGCCGGCTGTAGATATCGGTCACCGCTGCACAGAAGTGCACCAGCCGCCCTATCCCCTCCAGCCCGGTCAGTTCGATGCCGTGCAGATCGCGCACGAAGGGTGGCGTCGCGCGCGCGATTTCGGTTTCGATCAGCTGCTTCATCGTGCCGCCAGTGCGCGGCAGGTCGGCGTGGAGGCGGTCGCGGGTCTGTTTCAGCGTGACGGCAATCGCGCAGAGCAGCAGCACGAGCGCGAACAGCGTGATGCGCAGCAGCAGGATGCGCTTGAGGTCGACGCGTTTCATCGGCAGGGACAATCGAGAGGGTGACCGGGGCACGCTGTCGGCGCACAGGGCGGCAGCGGCGGCAATGATAGGCCGGACGCCCGGAACGCACTGCGGGCAAATTGACTGGCTGGCCCGCTGCAGAACGCCGGTGCCTGCAGTCGGGCCGGCATCTAAGCTCCACCCACCTCACCAACGGAGTCTGCCGATGCCCGCCCTGCCCTTCGCCACCGCACTGATCGTCGCCGTCTGCGCCTTCGCCAGCACGCACGCCGAGGCGCGCGACCTCGCTGAAGTCCGCTCAAGCGGCACATTGCGCATCGGGGTTTACAAGGATTTCTCGCCCTACGCCGACGCCGGGCGCGGCATCGACGTTGACCTCGGCCGCGCGCTGGCCGAGCGGCTGGGCGTGAAGGCCGACGTGCGCAGCTACGACGCCGACGAGAACATGAACGACGACCTGCGCAACATCGTCTGGAAAGGCACCGTCCTCGGCCCGGGCGTGTCCGACGTGATGATGCATGTGCCGGTCGATGCGACGATGAGCGCACGCAATCCGCAGGTGAAGATCTTCGGCGCATACCACCGCGAAACCCTGGCCGCCATCCGCTCGACAGAGCTGCTGCCCAAGCTCGACGCGGTGACTGACATCGACGGTCAGGCGCTGGGGGCGGAGAGCGAATCCATCATGTCGATGGCGCTGCTGTCCTCGAACGCCGGACGACTGCGCAGCCAGGTGCAGCATTTCCATTCGATGGACGACGCCCGGCGCGCACTGGAAGAGGGCCGGATTGCCGGCTTCTTCGGCATGCGCAGCCAGGTCGAACCGATGATGGCCGCCACTGGCAAGCGCTTCACGATGAGCATGCCGCCGCCGCTGCCCGGCCTGCCGCAGGCTGGATGGGCGCTCGGCCTGGCGGTCGGCGCCGACGACGAGGCGCTCGCGCAGGCGCTGCAGTCGGCACTCGCGGAACTCGAACGCGACGGCACGCTGGACCGCATCTTCAAGCAGCACGCGGTCACCCGCATGCCGCCGCTGTAGGCGTCAGGTCAGCAGATCGAGCCGGTCGGTGAACAGTCCGCTGACGCCGGCCGCGACCAGCGCCGCTGCACGCGCGGCGTCGTTGACCGTGTAGCAGAGCAACGGCACGCCGGCCGACACGATGTCGCGCATGCTGTCGGCGCTCAGCCGGCTGTGGTCGCAGTGCAGCGACACCGCTTCATGCGCCTGCATCTGTGCACGCCAGTCCTCGGGCACCTCTTCGAACAGCAGGCCGCGCGGCAACTGCGGCGCGACGCGACGCGCGGCGTCGAGCGCCGGAAAGTCGAAGGAGGACAGCAAGGGGGGGCGGCGGTCGGCGGGCCAGCGCGCCGCGATCAGACGGGCCGCCGCTTCGCCGGTCGCCTGCTCGAAACCGCGGGCAGGCTTGATTTCGATATTGGCGTCCAGATCCAGCGCCAGCAGAAGGTCGAGTGCCTGTTCGAGCGAGGGCAGGCGTTCGCCGGTGAAGGCAGGACCGTGCCAGCTGCCGGCGTCGAGTCGCTGCAGGGCTGCGAAGTCGTGCTCGCAGACGCGGCCATCACCGTCGGTCGTACGCTCCAGCGTTTCGTCGTGAATCAGCAGCGGCACGCCGTCGCGACTGAGCATCACGTCGAACTCGACCATGCGGAAACCCGCCGCCGCGCCGATACGGATGGCGGCCAGCGTGTTCTCGGGTGCGGCGGCCCCGCCGCCGCGGTGGGCGATCCACAGCGGCCAGGGCCAGGTGCTCACGACTGCGCCAGTACGTCGCGCGCCTCGCGCGCCACGTCGTCGTCGGTCAGCCAGGCAATGGCCGACAGCAGCTCGATCGACTGCCCCGCGGCCACGCCCTCCTTCACCCACTTCTCGATCGCCCGCACACGGGCGGCGTCATCGAGCGCGAGCAGCTTGAGCAGCGGCTCTCGCACCGACGCGTCCTCGCGCGCTGCGCGGATCAGCAGGACAAGCTGGTCGCTGCCGCACATGGCCCCACCCTCTGTACTGCGGTATCGAGAACGGCCTTGGCCGGCTTGCGGTCGGCCCACAGCTCTTCCAGCTCCTCATCGAGCACGGCGCGCACCTTCGGGTTGTCGGCCACCGGGCTCTGGTGCGACTCGGCGGTGCCCGGCTTGCTCGAAAGCTGACGCAGCGCCACGCGCGCCACGCCGTCTATCGTCGGCGCGTCGACCGGGCTGATCGCCACCATGCCGGCACGGTTCAGCGGAATGAAGCCGGTGGCGCGCGCCCACTGCGCCTGTCGGTCCGGGTCCAGCACGAAGGTGACGAAGCGTGCGATGGTCTGCGTTTCGCTCGCGCTGCGGCCGGCACTCACCCACAGACTGGCGCCGTCGGCCAGCGTGTGACGCGGCGCCTGGCGGATGTCGTCGTGGTAGGGCAGCGCCGCGACACCGACTTCGAACTTGGCGTCGCGCTTGATCTGCGGCCAGGCCGACGAACGCGCGGTGAGCACCTGGCACTGACCGCCGGAGAACATCGGTACCGCCTCATCGCCGCGTCCGAAAATGTGCAGGTAGCGGCTCTTGTACCAGGACGACATCAGCGCAAGATGTTTCACCTGCACCAGGCCGTTGATCGCCAGCGCCTCGCCCTTCTTGCCGTTCTTGCGGGCGAAGGGCTCGTTGTGCCAGGCGCTGATGTTGTCGACGTGGATCTGCGTCGGCCGTGCGCTCGTGTAGGGGCAGGCATAACCGCCGTCGCGCAGCTGGCCGAGTGCGGCCTGCAGCGTGAACCAGTGGTCCGGCGGCGCGGCCGGGTCGAGGCCGACGCGAGCGAAGGCGTCCTTGTTGTAGAACATGACCGGCGTGGTAAGACCGATCGGCAGCGCATTCAGACGGCCCTTGGTTCCTGCGAGGTAAGGCGGCATCGGCGCCGGGATCGGCACGGTAGCGAACTTCTCCTTCGCCTTGGTCATCACCTCGTGCAGCGGCGTGTAACGCGGCTTGCCTTCGAGGAAGAGCTGGCGCGCCTCGTCGTCGAGCACCTGCATCGCCGGCGGCTTCTCGCCGGTGCCGCCCAGCGGCGCCAGCACGATCTTCTGCTTGCCCTTGCCACTGGCGTTGAATTCATCGACCAGCGTCTGCAACGCGGACGCGCCGGCTTCGTCCAGCCCGTGCGCCAGTTCGATCTCCGCCGGTTCCTGCGGCGCCGCGGGCTTCGCGGCCGACTTTGCCGTCGACTTGGCGGCGGGCTTGGTCGCCTTCGCCGCCGGCTTCTTCACTTCGGCGGCCGCATGCACTATCAGCGGCCACGACACGACGCTGGCCGCGAGCAGCGCGGCAAACGACTTCTTGAGCATCAGTTGTTCTCCTGTTCGCAGCCGTGCGACACGGCTGCAGCGCCCGGTCAGGGTGCCGGGTTGGTGTAGCGAAGATGGATGGCGTCGATGGCGGCGATGACGTCGTCGGTCAGTACCACTGTCCACGCGCCTATATTTTCGCGCAACTGCGTCGCCGACGTCACGCCGATCAACGTGCAGGCGACGGTGCGCCGGCGGTAGCAGAAGGCCAGCGCGAGCTGCGCCGGTGTCAGACCGTGCGCGCGCGCCAGTTCGGCGTAGGCACGCGAGGCCGGCGCAACATTGTCCTTGAAGTAGCGCTGGCCGAACTGCGGAAAGGCGGTGATGCGCCCGTCAGCCTGCGCGTCAGCGACGTACTTGCCGCTGAGGTGACCGAAGCCGAGCGGCGAATAGGCCAGCAGCGACACCTGTTCGCGCTCGCACACTTCGGACAGGCCCATGTCGAAGGTGCGGTTCATCAGGTGGTAGGCGTTCTGGATGCTGACCACGCGCGGCAGGCCTTCGTCGGCCAGACGCAGGCAGCTCATCAGGCCCCACGGTGTTTCGTTCGACACGCCGACGTGGCGCACCTTGCCTTCGTCGATCAGCTTCGCCATCGCTTCCAGCTGGCTACGCAAGGACGCCGCGTCGCGCTCAGCCGACGGGTCGTACTCGTACTGGCCAAACATCGGCACGTTGCGCGCCGGCCAGTGGATCTGGTAGAGGTCGATGTAGTCGGTGCCCAGGCGGCGCAACGATCCTTCCACCGCCTCGCGGATGTTCGCCGCGTCCAGCGCCAGCGGACCGCCGCGTATCCACGGCATGCCGCGCGCAGGTCCGGCCACCTTGGTGGCGACGATCACCTTGTCGCGCGGCTTCTTCGCCAGCCAGCTGCCGACGATGCGTTCGGTGGCGCCGGAGGTTTCGGCGCGCGCCGGGACCGGGTACATTTCGGCCGCGTCGAGCAGATTGATGCCGGCTTCGAAGGCTTCGTCCATCAGCGCATGTGCGCTGCGTTCGTCGACCTGCTGGCCGAAGGTCATGGTGCCCAGGCCAACGGCCGGCACCTCAAGCGCGGAGCGCCCGAGCTGGCGCCGCGCGATATCCTTGCTGTTCATTTCGTTGCGTGTCGTGAAACGCTGTGTCGTCCGGCGAAGGCCAGACATGTACCACAGACCACGGCCCGCGACGTCGATTCCCGCTGATCGGAAATACCTTGAAAACTAATCTTCACGGCCTGCTGCTGTACTGCCGCCCCGGCTTCGAGCGCGAATGCGCGCAGGAAATCGCCGACCGCTGCGGCGAGGCCGGCCACCTGGTCGAGGTGCAGGCCGAAGCCAACAGCGGCTGGGTCGAAGCGCGCGCCGAAGGCGGCGCGCTGTGGGCACTGACCCGCGTGCTGCGCTGGCAGGACCTCTGTTTCGCCCGCCAGTTGCTGTGGTCAGGCCGCACGGTCGAGGGCATGAGCCCGGGTGACCGCGTGACGCCCATCGTCGAGGCGGCGCGCGCGCTGTGCGACGGCTACAGCGACTTCCTGATCGAAACGCCGGACACCGACGGCGCGAAGTCGCTGTCGTCGATGACCAAGAAGCTGGAGCCGCACATGGGCGAGGCGCTGGAACAGGCCGGCGCCTTCACCGACGATCCGTCGGCGCCACGCCTGCACGTGCTGTTCACCGCCGCCGACCGCGCGACGGTCGCGCTGAGCTGGCCGAACCGCCGCAGCGAATGGCTGAACGGCATACCGCGCCTGCGCATGCCGCGCGAAGCGCCGTCGCGCTCGACGCTGAAACTGGCCGAAGCCTTCCACACGCTGCTGAGCGAGGACGAACAGGAGCGCCTGCTCAAGCCGGGCATGACCGCGGTCGACCTCGGCGCAGCGCCCGGCGGCTGGACCTGGCAACTGGTGTCGCGCCACATCCACGTGACCGCGGTCGACAACGGCCGCATGAACCCGGAGCTGCTGGAAACCGGCCTGGTGATCCACAAACGCGAGGACGGCTTCCGCTTCGCGCCGCGCAAGCCGGTCGACTGGCTGGTGTGCGACATGGTCGAACAGCCTCGCCGGGTCGCAGCGCTGGTGGCGCGCTGGATTGCGCAGGGCCTGTGCCAGCACGCCATTTTCAACCTCAAGCTGCCGATGAAGCGGCGCTATGACGAGCTGCAGCTCTGTACCGACCTGATTGGCGAGGCGCTGGCCTCGGTCGACAAGAAGCACGAATTGCGCTGCCGCCAGCTCTACCACGACCGTGAGGAAGTGACCTGCTACCTCGGCGTGCCCGGCAAGGCAGGCGGCGGTCGCAAGCGCAAGCGCTGAGGCGCTGTGAGGCCGGGCCGCCGCCCGGCCTCAAGATCAGCCACAAGCGCCCGCCCCGCCTGTGCGATAATGCGCGCGCAGTCGCCTCGCCGGTTATGGCGCGGCCCGGAGTTTCCGATCCGGCCATGAACCCATGGCCGATCCCCACTTCCCCCGCCCTGGCGCCTGCGCCCCCGGGCACGACATTCGCGCTGGCACCCTCGCCGCGCGCCTCGCGCCGGGTTTTCCGGAACCGATTTCCCCAGCCTGAACCGGCATGCCAGGCGGAAGTCCACAGAAGCAACACGCACCGCGGCAATGCGCCCGGCGCGCGCTTCTGCACAAGAGAGCTTCGCATCCATGTCGTTTGAAGAACTCGGGTTGATTCCCGAACTGCTGCGTGCCGTGGCCGATACCGGCTACACCACGCCCACCCCCATCCAGGCGCAGGCCATCCCCATCGTGCTCGCCGGCCGTGACGTGATGGGCGGCGCCCAGACCGGTACCGGCAAGACCGCCAGCTTCACGCTGCCGCTGCTGCAGCGCCTCGCACCGCACGCCAGCAGCTCGCCCTCGCCCGCCCGCCATCCGGTGCGCGCGCTCATCGTCTGCCCGACGCGCGAACTGGCGATGCAGGTGCACGAGAGCGTCAAGACCTATTCGAAGCACCTGCCGCTGCGTTCGGTGTGCATCTACGGCGGCGTCGACATGAAGGCGCAAGTCGCCGAACTGCGCCAGGGCCGCGAAATCGTCGTCGCCACGCCGGGCCGCCTGCTCGACCACGTCGAAGGCAAGACCATCAGCCTCAGCCAGGTGCAGATGCTGGTGCTGGACGAAGCCGACCGCATGCTGGACATGGGTTTCATCCCGGACATCAAGCGCATCCTCGCGCTGCTGCCGGCGCAACGCCAGAGCCTGCTGTTCTCCGCCACCTTCTCCGAGGAGATCAAGAAGCTGGCCCAGGCCATGCTGCGCGACCCGCAGCTGATCGAGGTCGCACGCCGCAACGCCACCGCGGAAACCATCACCCACCGTGTGCACGCCTGCGGCACCGACGACAAGCGCGCGCTGCTGACCCACCTGCTCACGCAGGACAGCTACGCCGACCGCCAGGCGCTGGTGTTCGTGAACACCAAGTTCGGCGCCAGCCGGCTCGCTCACCACCTGGTACGCCAGGGCGTGGCCGCCGACGCCATCCACGGCGACAAGAGCCAGCAGCAGCGCACCGAAGCGCTGGAAGCATTCAAGAACGGCAGCGTGCGCGTGCTGGTGGCGACCGACGTCGCCGCCCGCGGCCTCGACATCGAAGACCTGCCCTTCGTGATCAACTTCGAACTGCCGCACAACGCCGAAGACTACGTGCACCGCATCGGCCGCACCGGCCGTGCCGGCCGCTCTGGCGAAGCCATCTCGCTGGCGGCGCCGGAAGAAAAGGGCCGTGTGGCGGACATCGAAAAGCTGATCCGCAAGCCGATCGAAATCGTCGTGCCGGAAGGTTTCGACCCGACGCGCGCGCGCATCCGCGAGACACGGTCCGAGCGTCCGGAACGTACAGCGCGCAGCGAACGCGGTGAGCGCGGCGAACGCCGCAGCCGCCCGTCAGCCAGCGACGCGCCCCGCGCCCCGCGTGCGCCCCGTGCCAGCGCATCGACGGTCGCCGCCGACGGCTTCGACTTCAGCAAGCCCTATGAATCGGCAACGCCCGACGCCCCCGCTGACGGTGGCGACGGCACATCGGCGCCGACACCGGCCAAGCGCAGCGGCAAGCGGCAGGTCGCCGCACTGCTCGGCGGCAGCGGAAAACGCTGAGGCGGGATGTGACAACAACGGCGCCGATGGCGCCGTTTTCTTTGGTGTTGGCGGAAGCGGTGAGATTCGAACTCACGAACGCCTTGCGACGTTGCCGGTTTTCAAGACCGGTGCATTCAACCACTCTGCCACGCTTCCTGGATGCCGCCTGTCATGCGCACAATGGCGCCAGACAAGGGTTACCGATGAGGCGCGCAGTCTAGCATGATGAGCAGCGTTGAAACTTCGCACCCTGTGCGATAGTCTTTAGAACACTAATCATCCTTCGGGAGACATTGATGCAACCGCAATTCCAGAGCATGCAGACCACCGGTTCGCTGTCCGCCGGGCAGAACCGCGTGCTGCGCAACACCTACATGATGCTGGCCGTATCGATGGTGCCGACGCTGCTCGGCGCGCTGGTCGGCGTGCAGATGCGTTTCAGCTTCTTCTCCGGCAGCCCGCTCATTTCCTTCGTGCTCTTCCTCGGCATCGCCTGGGGCTTCATGTGGGCGATCGAGAAGAACAAGAACAGCGGCCTCGGCGTCGCCCTGCTGCTCGGTTTCACCTTCTTCATGGGGCTGATGCTGAGCCGCATCCTGCAGGTGGCGCTGGGCTTCTCGAACGGTGGCTCCATCATCGCAATGGCGGCCGGCGGTACGGCGGTCACCTTCCTGGTGCTGTCGTCGGTCGCCGCAACGACCAAGCGCGACTTCTCGAACATGGGCAGCTTCCTGATGATCGGCATGATCGTCATCCTGCTGGCCATCGTCGCCAACATCTTCCTGCAGATGCCGGGCCTGCACCTGGCGATCTCGGCCGCCATCGTGCTGATTTCGGCCGCCTGGATGCTGTACGACATCCAGCGCATCGTGCGCGGCGGTGAGACCAACTATGTGTCGGCGTCGCTGTCGGTCTATCTGAACCTGTACAACATGTTCGTCAGCCTGCTGAACCTGCTGATGGCACTGACCGGCCAGCGCGAGTAAGCGCAGCACATCCCGACAGCAAGGCCCCGCGGGCGCGAGCCCTGCGGGGCCTTTTTGTTTGCTGCCCGCAGACGCGGCGGCGTCAGGCGCGTTCGATCAGTGCGATCGACTCGACGTGCGAGGTCTGCGGGAACATGTTGGCGATGCCGGCGCCGCGCAGGCGGTAACCCTTCTGCACGATGAGCACTTCGAGGTCGCGCGCCAGTGTGGCCGGGTTGCACGACACGTAGACGATGCGCGACGGCGCCGCGTCGTCGGCCGAGTGCGGCAGCGACTTCACCAGTTCCATCGCGCCCTCGCGCGGCGGATCGATCAGCATCTTGTCGAAGCGGCCGAGCGCGGCGTAGGACTCGGGCGTGATCTCGAACAGATTGGCGACCGCAAAGGTCGACCGCTCGGCCAGCCCGTTGGCCGCCGCGTTGCGCGCAGCGCGCTTCACCAGCGCATCGGCACCCTCGATACCGACCACGTCTGCACCGAGCGAAGCGATCGGCAGCGAGAAATTGCCGAGGCCACAGAACATGTCGGCGATGCGCTCGCCCTTCTGCGGCGCCAGCAGCGACATCGCGCGACGCAACAACGAGCGGTTGATGCCGTGGTTCACCTGCGTGAATTCGGTCGGCGCGAACGCCAGCTTCACGCCGAAATCCGGCAGCGAATAGGCCAGTTCGGGCATCGGAATCGGCCAGAACGGCAGCACCGTGTCCGGGCCGCCCGGCTGCACGTAGATGTACAGCCGGTGCGCGTCGGCAAAGGCGCGCAGCGCTGCCTCGTCGTCGGCGGTCATCTTCTCGAGGATGCGGAACACCAGCACCGTCATCTGTTCTTCGCGCTCGCCGCCGATGGCGACCTCGATCTGCGGCAGTCGGTCACGCAGCGAAAAGCCGTCGATCAGTGTGCGCAGCGGCAGCAGCAGCGCCGATACGTGCGGCGGCAGCACCTCACAGGAGTCCATGTCGGCGACGTAGCTCGACTTCTTCTCGCGGAAACCGACCAGCACGCCGCCCTTGCGCGGCACGTAGCGCACCGACAGCCGCGCGCGGTAGCGATAGCCCCAGCCCGGACCGACCAGCGGCGCAAACACGGTTTCCGGCTTGACGCGGCCGACGTGCCACAAGGCGTCCTCGAGCACGCGCTGCTTGGCCGACGCCTGCGCGGCGACGTCGAGGTGCTGCATGCTGCAGCCGCCGCAGTTGCCGAAATGGCGGCAGCGCGGCGTCACGCGCTGCGCACTCGGTTTCACGATGCGGCTGATCTGCGCCAGTTCGTAGGACGCCTTCTTGCGGTAGGGCGAGAAATCGATGGTTTCGCCCGGCAAGGCGCCATCGACGAAGATGACCTTGCCTTCGTAGTGGGTGACGCCGCGACCTTCGTGGTCCAGCGATTCGATGCGGGCGACCGGCATGACGTGTCCTGCGAGAGCGAAAGGGCGCGATTTTACCTGCTGCGTGCGCCGCGGCCGCGCCATCGCGGATAATCCGCACCCATGGACAAGACACTGCTCGGCGGGCTCAGCCCGCGTACCTTCCTGCGCGACTACTGGCAGAAGAAACCGCTGCTCATCCGCGGCGCCATCCCCGGCTTCAACGGCTTGCTGCCGCGCGAGCAATTGCTCGATCTCGCACGCGACGAAGACGTCGAATCGCGTTTCATCGCGCACGACGGCCGCAACTGGGAAATGGAGCGAGGCCCGCTGCCGGCCTCGCTGATCCGGCGCCCGAAAACGAAACCGTGGACCGTGCTGGTGCAGGGCCTGAACATGCTGCTGCCGCAAGCCGACGCACTGATGCGCCGTTTCAGCTTCGTGCCCTACGCCCGGCTGGACGACGTGATGGTGAGCTACGCCACCGATGGCGGCGGCGTCGGCCCGCACTTCGATTCCTACGACGTGTTCCTGCTGCAGGGCACCGGCCGCCGCCGCTGGCAGATCAGCGAACAGACCGACCTCACGCTGATAGAGGACGCACCGCTGCGCATCCTGAAGAATTTCGTGCCCGAACAGGAGTGGGTGCTGGAACCGGGCGACATGCTCTACCTGCCGCCCAAGTGTGCGCACAACGGCATCGCCGAAGGCGAATGCACCACCTACTCGATCGGCTTCCGCACGCCGTCGATGCAGGAGCTGGCGACCGGCTTCCTTGACTACCTGCGCGACGAGATCTGCATGCCCGGCATGTACGCCGACCCCGACCTCGCACTGCAGGCCGATCCGGCCCAGCTGCCGGTGGCGATGATAGACAGGGTCGAGGCGGTGCTGAACACCATCAAGTGGTCGCGCAAGGACGTCGAGGCCTTCCTCGGCGGCTATCTGAGCGAACCGAAACCGCACGTGTTCTTCGATCCGCCGGACGATCCGCTGTCTCCGAAACGCTTCGCGCAACAAGTTGGCCGGCATGGCGTGCGCCTGGACGGACGAACGCTGCTGCTGCGCAGTGGTAAACACTTCTGGATCAACGGCGAGCCGGTGGATCTGCCTGCCGGCAGCGCCGATGCGCTGCGCGAACTCGCCAGCGCGCGCGGATTGCCCAGGGTTGCCGCCGACCACGAAGGTACGCTTGACCTGCTCTACGACTGGTATTGCGACGGCTTCCTGCACACCGGAGCCGCCATTGACTGAGGAGACGGGTGTCTTCCGTTTCGACGATCGCGCCGGCTATCAGACAGCGATCGGTGCGTTGATCGCGCAGATCGATCGCTCGCTCGACATCTTCGACACCGATCTGCGCGACACTGCGCTCGATTCGCGCCTCGCGGTCGAGACACTCACCCGGGCCCTCGCACAATCACCGCGGGCCGAGGTGCGCGTCGTGCTGCACGACGCCGGACCGCTGCAACACCGCATGCCCCGACTGTGGACGCTGTGCACCGCACAAGCGCATCGTGTGCGCATACGCCAGACGCCTCGAACACTGCGTCATCTGAGCGAAACCTTCATGCTGAACGGATCGGGCGAAGCGGTGATCCGCACACATCACGCGCACTGGCGCGGCAAACACGTACGCGCCGATGCCAGCGAGATTGCCGGGTACGCAGGTCGTTTTGCTGAAATCTGGGAGGCCTGTTCTTGTTGCATCAGCACAACAAAACTCGGCTTGTAAAACCTTGTTTCGAGACGTGCAACTTGATCCGCGACGCTCGTGCTACTATTTTGGGCTGATCGAGGTCGCTAGCTCGATCAGGAGTCCTACCGAATTCACGTTGTAGCCAACAGCCAAGGAAACCAAAATGCAAAAGTCCCTCCTCCTCGCCGCCATCCTCGCCGCTGCCCTGGCCGCTTGCTCGAAGCCGGAAGAAGCCCCGGCTCCGGCTGCTGAACCCGCTCCGGCTGCTGCCCCGGCCCCGGCTGCTGAACCCGCTCCGGCCCCGGCCGCTGAACCGGCTCCGGCTGCTGCCCCGGCTGACGCTGCTGCTCCGGCCGCTCCGGCTGACGCTGCCGCCCCGGCCGCTCCGGCTGAAGAGAAGAAGTAATTCTTCTCCCGCGAGAATGAAAAAAGCCGGCTCTGCCGGCTTTTTTCATTTCTGCGCCTGCAACGCCATGCGCGTGCATGCAAGCAGAACCGCTACCATCACTTCGCTGGCGCAGGCGGCACCTCTCCCATGCTTTCCCTGATCGGCTGAATCAACGGCGAATCCGCCGGCAGCAGTTTCAGCAGACGTTCCCAATGCACACGTGCGGCGGCGGCGTCACCCCGCTGCATCGCTGCACTACCGGCCAGTGCCAGCGCCTTCACGTTGTCCGGGTCCAGTTCGAGCGCCCTCTTCAGCATCTGCTCCGGTTCGCCGGCCAGATTGCGCCCCTGCTTCATGGCGACCGCGTCCGCATAATCGGTCCACACCTGGGCGTCGCCATCGACGATCTTCACCAGTCTGGAATAGGCGTCGGCAGCTTCGTCGAAGCGCCCCATCGCGAAGTACGAACGCGCCAGCATCGACCAGCCCTCGGCGTTGTCCGGCTCCGCCTTCATCCGCTCGGCAAGTCGCGCGACCATGGCCTGTATCTGTTCCGGCGTCACCTCACCCTCGGCCTGCGGCGGGCTGCTGCGCGGCGCATCGATGGCCTGCGGGTGACCGAGCGCCAGATACACAGGAACAGCGATCACCGGCACCATCAGCGCCGATACCACCGCCACCCAGCGGCCGCTGCCCTTCGCTGAAGGCGACTTTGCAGCACCGGCCTCGTCGAGCACCCGGCGCTCCAGTTCGGCGCAGGAAATGCGGTATTGCGCGTCGTCGATCAGGCCGGCCGCCAGATCACGGTCCAGTTCCGCCAGCGCGTCCCGGTGGATGGCGAGCGTCAGCGCGCGTTGCGCGTCGGCCGGTTGAGTGCTGCGGCCGCGCAGCAGCGGCAAGACGACAAAAGCCAGCGCGACGGCAAGCATCGCCGCCGCGCCCATCATGAATGTGGTCAAACCTTGTTCTCCTCGCCGGCGAGCAGCGCGCGGGCGCGCTCGTGTTCATCGGCGCTCAGTGTGTTGGCAACTGCGGCACGTTCGGCACGGCTGCGCAGGCTGCGCAGCAGCAGCACGACGACGATCAGCAGCAGCGCAAAGGGGCCGGCCCACAGCAGTACGGTGGTGGCTTTCAGCGGCGGACGGTAGAGCACGAAATCGCCGTAGCGCTCGACCATGAAGTCCTTGATTTCGCCGTCGCTGCGGCCGGCGGCGATCTGCTCGCGCAACTGCTTCTTCAGGTCCATCGCCAGGTCGGCGTGCGAGTCGGCAATATTCTGGTTCTGGCAGACCAGGCAGCGCAGTTCCTCGCCCAGCTTCTGCACGCGCGCCTCGACGGCCGGGTCGTCGGCCAGCGGTTTCGCTTCGTCAGCGTGCAGCGCGGACATCGGCAGCATCAGCGCTGCCAGCAACACGATCAGACTGCGCATGTCAGGACGCCTCGAGCTGCTTGACGCGCGGCAGGATGTCGTCGCGCAGCAGTTGCGGCGTCAGCGGGCCGGTGTGCTTGTAGCGGATGACGCCGGTCTTGTCGACGATGAAGGTTTCCGGCGTGCCATAGACGCCGAAATCGATGGCCACGCGGCCGTCGCGGTCGTGCGCCGACAGCAGATAGGGATCACCGTGTTCGGCCAGCCACTTCATGCCGGCCTCGCGCTCATCCTTGTAGTGCAGGCCGACCATCGGCACCAGCCCGGTCTTTGCCAGCTCGACCAGCAGCGGATGCTCCTGGCGACAGGACACGCACCACGACGCCCACACATTCACCAGCCACACCTTGCCCTTCATGTCGGCCGGCGAGAAGGTCTTCTCGGGTGCCGCCAGCTGCGGAATGGAGAAGGCCGGCACAGCCTTGCCGATCAGCGGGCTGGGCACCTCGCGCGGGTTCAGGTAGAGGCCGGCGAACAGGAAGCCCGCCAGCACCAGGAAAAGGCCCAGCGGCCAGAGATAGCGCTTCATGCGTGCTGCTCCCGTACCGGCGGCGCCACGCCATCGCGCGCGCCCTGTTTCGCGTCACGCTGGGCAAGCTTGCGGTAACGGCGATCGGCGGCGGCGATGATGCCACCCAGCGCCATGATCAGCGCGCCAACCCAGATCCAGTTCACGAAGGGTTTGTAGAAGATGCGGACGATCCAGGCGTTGCCGTCGGGCAGCGGCTCGCCCATCGACACATAGACGTCGCGGGTGAAACCGGAATCGATAGCGGCTTCGGTCATCGGCATCTGCGACACCCGGTACATGCGCTTTTCCGGGTGCATCATCGCCACCGGCCTGCCGTCGCGCGTCACTTCGATGCGGCCGCGGGCGGCGTCGTAGTTGGGGCCGTCGTGCTCGAAGGCGCCATGGAACTTGAAGGTGTAGCCGGCCAACGTCGCCGTCTGGCCCGGTGCCATCTTGAGGTCGGCATTCTGTTCGAAGCCCTTGACCAGCGTGATGCCGACGATGCTCACCGCCACACCCAGGTGGGCCAGCCACATGCCCCACCAGCCGCCGGGCAGCGCGCGGGCGCGGGCCAGCCAGCTGCCGTCGCCGTTGCGCCCGCGCAGTCGTTCGACCAGATGCTGCACGCTGGTGGCGACGATCCACACGACGGTGAAGGCACCGAGGCCCAGCATCGCCGTGTAGTGCCCGGTCACCACCATGGTCGCCAGCGTGGCGGCGACGCTCACCGCGAAGGCCCAGCGCAGGCGCGCCACCAGCCCCGGCGCCTCGTCCTTCTTCCAGCGCACGAAGGGCCCGATGGCCATCAGGAACAGCACCGGCGTCATCAGCGGCACGAAGACGGCGTCGAAGTAAGGCGCGCCGACCGAAATCTTGCCCATGCCCAGCGCGTCGAGAAAAAGAGGGTACAGCGTGCCTAGCAGCACCGCCGAAGTGGCCACCGCTAGCAGCACGTTGTTGGCGAGCAGCGAGGTTTCACGCGACAGCAGCGCGAAGCCGCCGCCCAGCCCGACCGACGGCGCGCGGATCGCGAACAGCAGCAGAGAGCCGCCGATCACGAACACCAGCAGCGCCAGGATGAACACACCGCGCTCCGGATCGGTCGCGAAGGCGTGGACCGAGGTCAGCACGCCCGAACGCACGAGGAAAGTGCCGAGCAGCGACAGCGAGAAGGCGGCGATGGCCAGCAGCACGGTCCAGCTCTTGAAGGCGCCGCGCTTTTCGGTCACCGCCAGCGAATGGATGAGCGCGGTGCCGACCAGCCAGGGCATGAAGGAGGCGTTCTCGACCGGGTCCCAGAACCACCAGCCGCCCCAGCCCAGTTCGTAATAGGCCCAGTAGCTGCCGAGCGCGATGCCCAGCGTCAGGAACATCCAGGCCACCGTGGTCCATGGCCGCGACCAGCGCGCCCAGGCGGCGTCGAGGCGGCCGCCGATCAGCGCCGCGATGGCGAAAGCGAAGGCGACCGAGAAGCCGACGTAGCCCATGTAGAGCATGGGCGGGTGGAAGATCATGCCCGGGTCCTGCAGCAGCGGATTCAGGTCGCGGCCATCGGCGGCGGCCGGCAGCAGGCGGTCGAAGGGGTTGGAGCTGGCCAGCATGAAGGCGAGGAAGCCGACGCCGACCCAGCCCAGCACGGCCAGCACGCGCGCCACCATTTCGGGCGGCAGACGGCGCGAGAACACGCTGACCGCCAGCGCCCACAGCGCAAGCATGAAGGTCCACAGCAGCAGTGACCCCTCGTGACTGCCCCAGGCTGCGGCGACGCGGTATTCGAGCGGCAGCGTCGAATTCGAATTGGTGGCGACGTTCAGTACCGAAAAGTCGTTCAGCACAAAGGACTGGATCTGACAGAACAGGGCGAAGGCGACGAATACGAATACGCCCTGCGTCAGCGGTCGCGCGACCGCCATCAGCCGCGCGTCGCCGCGCTGCGCACCGACCAGCGGAACGACGCCCAGCAGCACCGACAGCGCCAGCGCGATCGACAGCGAAAAATTGCCCAGTTCGGGAAACATGATGGCTCCTGCCCGTGAAACGTGGCGCTCCGGGCCAAGACGCCGGAGCGGAGTGGATGCGACTTACTGAACGACCGTGCTCTGCGCCTTCTTCGCCTGTTCCAGCGCGTGCGCGGCTTCAGGCGGCATGTAGTTCTCGTCGTGCTTGGCCAGCACCTCGCTGGCGGCGAATACGCCGTCCTCGCCGAGCTTGCCCTGGGCGACCACGCCCTTGCCTTCCTTGAACAGGTCCGGCAGTGCGCCCTTGTAGGTGACGGTGATGGTGTTGGCGGTGTCGGTGACGACGAAACGGACCGACGTACCGTCGGCGCCGCGCTCCAGGCTGCCGTCCTGAACCATGCCGCCGATGCGGAAGGTTCGGCCCTGCGGCGCTTCCTTCGCCGCCACCTGGGTCGGGCTGAAGAAGAACACCATGTTGTCGCTGAAGGTGTTCAGCACCAGCGTGACCGCGCCGACCAGCAGCGCGATGCCGGCGGCGACCAGTGCAAAACGTTTGTGGCGGGGTTTCATGCGCGGCCCCGCTTGTCGGCGTCGATGCGCTCGAGCGCGACGTCGCGCCGGGCCTGCGCACGCGCCTTCTTCATGCGGCGGGACAGCGCGAACAGCTCGGCTGCAATGACCGCAGCGGTCACGCCGTAGGAACCCCACACGAAGAAGCCGTAGCCGCCCATCGCCCAGAAATGGCTGGCGCTTTCCCAATTCATGTCTTGCTGTCTCCGTTGCTGGCGAGCTGGCGCACCCAGTCGGTGTTCCGCTCGCGTTCGATCATGATGGCGCGCACGCGCACCAGCGCCGCGCCTATCGTGTAGGCCCAGGCCGCCAGGGCCATCACCAGCATGCCGGTCAGCATGGTAGTGGCCATGGTCGGTGCGGCCGTCAGGCTTACAGACGCGCCCTGATGCAGCGTGTTCCACCATTTCACCGAAAAATAGATGATGGGCACGTTCACCGCGCCGACGATGGCGATCAGCGCACCGGCGCGATCGGCCCGGCGCGGGTCGTCGATGGCCGCCTGCAGCGCCATGTAGCCGCAGTAGAGGAAGAACAGGATCAGTTCGGAGGTGAGCCGTGCGTCCCACACCCAGTAGGTGCCCCAGGTCGGCTTGCCCCACAGCGCCCCGGTCCACAGCGCGACGAAGGCCCACATCGCGCCGGTCGGCGCCAGCGCCGACGACATCATGAAGGACAGACGCGTGTTGAACACCAGCCCGACCGCGCACCAGAAGGCCATCGCCAGATAGACCACCATGGACATCCAGGCGGCCGGCACATGGATGAAGATGATGCGGTAGCTGTCGCCCTGGGTGGCATCGGTCGGTGCGACGAAGAAGCCGATATAGAGGCCGGCCAGCGTCAGCAGGACGGCGGCGATCCAGCTCGGCCACAGCAGCTTGCCGGCGAGCGGGAAGAAGGTCTGCGGGCTGGCGTAGTGGAAGAAGTTGAAGCCGGACGACGGCGCGCGCGCGGCGGAAGACTGTGATTCGGACATCAACGAAGCGGCTAGCCCAGGTTCTGATTACTCGGTGTGCGCAGATACAACGCGCGTGTCTCGGCGGGGGCCGACGGCAAAACCGCAAGTTTAACCGAGTGCGGTTTGGCCCCCTATCAATCTTGGGCGATGCGCAATGCGGCCGCGCTCGCCAGCGGCGCCACGGCCAGCGCCACCAGCAGGCAGGCACCGAGCAGCGCCAGGTGCGCATCGATGCCCAGACCGGCGCGCCAGGCGTCCACCGCACCAGCGCCGAAAATGAGCACCGGCACGTACAGCGGCAGCACCAGCAGCGCGATCAGCGCTCCACCGCCGCGCAGCCCCAGCGTCAGCGACGCGCCGACTGCGCCGAGCAGCGACAGCGTCGGCGTGCCGATCAGCAGCGTCGCGCAGACGATGAGCGTTTCGTCCGGCGTCAGGCTGAACTGCAGCGCGATCAGCGGAGCGATCAGCACCAGCGGCAATCCGGTCAGCAGCCAGTAGGCGCACACCTTGGCCAGCACGATGATTGCCAGCGGCTCCACGGACAACAGCATCTGCTCGAGGGTTCCGTCCGCCTCGTCCGCTTCGAACAGCCGGCTGACCGACAGCAGCGTGGCGAGCAGTGCCGCGACCCACATCACGCCGGCCGCGATGTGCGAAAGCTGGTCCGGTTCCGGCCCGACGCCGAGCGGAAACAGGCTGGTCACCAGCAGGAAGAAACCGAGCGCGGTCAGCACGTCGGAACGACGGCGCCAGGCCAGCAGCAGGTCGCGACGCAGCACGGCGGCGAACACGCTCAGCATGAGTAATCGTCCAGATTGAGCAGCGCGCGGCGCGGCACGTCGATGTCCACCGGCTGGTGCGTGGTGTAGATGACGGCGCCGCCGCGGCGGATGTGCGCCGCCATCGCTTCGGCCAGCTGCGCCACCGCACGCACGTCGAGCGCAGTGAAAGGCTCGTCCAGTATCCACAGCCGGGCGCGCGTGCCGCACAGCAGACGCGCGAGCGCGACACGCCGGCGCTGCCCCTGCGACAGGCTGCGCGCCGGCACGTCGAGGCGGGCGCCGAGGCCGATATCGACCAGCGCGCGCAGCGCCGTGTCCTCGTCCATCGCTTCACCGGCGATGGCGGCGCTGGCACGCAGGTTCTCCAGCGGCGTGAAGTCGTCCTTCACCGCGTTGCGGTGACCGAGATAGAGCAGACCGGCGCGCCACTCGTCCTTCACCTTGCCCGCCGGCTGCCCGCACCAGCGCAACTCGCCCGATTCGGCTTCCGACAGCCCGCACAGGATGCGCAGCAGACTGGTCTTGCCGCTGCCGTTGGCGCCCGCCACGTGCAGCAGCTCGCCCTCACCGACGGCCAGGTCCAGCCCGGCGAACAGACGTGCCGAGCCGCGCGTGCAGGCCAGTGCGTGCGTAGAAATCAGCGGAACAGCGGGATCGGCCATGCGGGAGGCGGGGTGCGGGGCGGTGAAAGGCGGCGAATTATCGCCGAATCCGCCAGGCGACGTGCGACGCAAAGAAAAACGGCTCGCGATTGCTCGCGAGCCGCCAAAAGAACCGGTGCTGTCCGCTAGGTCGACCGGCCTCCCCATTGCAAGCCTCGCCGCAGCAACGACCCGAGGAGCCTTCAAAATCGTCACTGCGAGGCTGGCACGGATTTCCTAGCAGGCGCTGTGCCACCTCTAGCGAAAAACGCAAAGCATTGATTTATTTATGCTATACAACCCACCCCTCGTATGGACCGCCAGCACTCGTTGCAACTTGCAGCGCGTGCACGCTCGCCCCTGCGACCGCCCGCCGAAAGTCCACATGAAACAGGCGCTTGCGCACATGTGGTCGCTGTTGAAATTCGCAACGCGACGTTGCAGCATGCAATTCATGAAACTGCTGCCCCGTTCCCTGCACGGCAAGATCCTGCTCGGCTACATCGTTCTCGGCGCGTTGTTCGTGCTGCTGGTGTTTGCCGCCCTCGAACAGGTACGCCTGCTGCTGTCGCGCGTCGACGACGAACACCACGTCACGCGCATGCACGACGTGGTACGTGAAGCGCGGCGGCTGGAAAAGAACTACCTGCTGTTCCGCAAGCCGTCCGAGCTCAAATCCGCGGTCGGCAAGGCGGAAGAGGCGCTCACGCTGATCGCCCGCGACCGCGCGCTGATGCAGCGCGCCGCGCCCGGCTTTGCGCTGGAGGAGCTCGAACAGTCGCTGCACGACTGGCGCGACCTGCTCGACGACCGGCTGCAGCGCCGCATCCGCCCGACCGATCCGATTTCGCCACTGGAAGAGCGCATGACCGAGGTCGGCAAGCAGGCCTTCGAAGAGAGCGAACGTCTGTCCGATCAGGCGCGCGAGGCAATGCGGCGCGCGCTGTCCGGCCAGGAATCGCAGCTGTACACGATCATGATCGCCGCCGTCGCGCTGGTGCTGGTGATCGGCCAACTGGTGACGCGACGCGTTGTGGCACCGCTGCGCGAGGTCGAAAGCGATCTGGCGCGCATCGGCACCGGCAATCTCGCGCGCCTGACGCCGCGCGACCGCGACGACGAGATCGCCGCCCTGGTCGCCGCCTTCAACCGCGCACTCGGCGACCTCGAAGAGCGTCAACTCGCGGTACTGCGCACGGCGCGGCTTGCCTCGCTCGGCACCATGCTGTCCGGCGTCGCGCACGAGCTGAACAACCCGCTTTCGAACATTTCGCTGAACGCGCAGCTGCTTCTGGAAGAGCGCGACGTGTGCGACCCGGCGCAGATCAATGGGTTCGTCGAGCAGATCGACGACCAGGTGCAGCGCGCGCAGCGCATCGTGCGCACCCTGCTCGACTTCGCACGCGACAGCCGCTTCGCGCTGGTTCGGCAGCCGCTGCGGCCGCTGGTCGAGGAAACCGTCGCGCTGCTGCGCGCCGAGCGTCCCGATGCGGCCGACGCGGTGACGCTGCAGATCGAGCCCGAACTGCATATCCACGCCGACGGCCAGCGCATTCAGCAGGCCCTGCTGAACCTGATCCGCAACGCGCTCGAAGCCTGCGTCGAGGCAGGCATCGCACCACACATCACGGTGCGCGGCAGCGCGCGTGACGGCGGCACCGAGATTTCGGTGTGCGACAACGGCCCCGGCATCGAACCGCGCAACCTGCCGCGCGTGTTCGACCCCTTCTTCACCACGAAACCGGTCGGCAAGGGCTCGGGGCTCGGGCTTTTCGTGGTGCATGAAATCGCCGCCGAACACGGCGGCAAGGCAGGCATACACAACGAACCGGACGGCGGGACCTGCGTCACGCTCTGGATACCGGCGGAGGAGAAAGCATGAGCACTGCACATGTCCTGCTGGTCGACGACGAAGCGGTCGCGCGCGAGGGCCTGGCCACCGCGTTGCGCCGCGACGGCCTCGACGTCACCACCGCCGACAACGGCGACGCCGCGCTGGCGCTGCTGCGCCAGAACGATTACGAGGTGCTGCTGACCGACGTCAAGATGCCCGGCATGGACGGGCTCGAACTGCTGCGTCGCGCACGCGAGGCCTGGCCGGCGATGGAGGTGCTGGTGGTGACCGGCTTCGCCACCACCGAATCGGCGGTCGAGGCGATGCGCACGGGCGCCTTCTATTACGTATCCAAGCCCTTCCGTCTCGGCGAAGTGCGCAAGCTGGTGCGCGAGGCCGCCGACAAGGCGCAGCTGCGTGCCGAGAACCAGCGCCTGCGCCAGCTGGTCGAGCACGCCGCCGACGAACGCATCATCACGCGCGACGAAGGCATGCGCGCCATCCTCGACATCGCGCGCGGTGTGGCGCCCACCGACTGCAACGTGCTCATCGTCGGCGAGACCGGCACCGGCAAGGAACTGCTCGCCCGCCACGTGCATGCGCACAGCCGGCGCGCCAGCGGCCCCTTCGTCGCGATCAACTGCGGCGCGCTGAACGAGGAACTGCTGGCCAACGAACTGTTCGGCCACGAGAAAGGTGCCTACACCGGCGCCCAGCAGTCGCGCGGCGGTCTGGTCGAGGCGGCCCAGGGCGGCACGCTCTTCCTCGACGAGGTGACCGAAATGTCGGCAGCGATGCAGGTGAAGCTGCTGCGCCTGCTGCAGGAGCGCGAGTACCTGCGCGTCGGCGGTACCGAGCCGGTGCGCGCCGACGTCCGCTTCCTCGCTGCCACCAACCGCGAGCCGCGCGCCGCGGTCGAAGCCGGCCAGTTCAGACAGGACATCTACTTCCGCCTCAATGTGGTGACGCTGCAGTTGCCGCCGCTGCGCGACCGGCGCGACGACATCCCGCTGCTGGCCCAGCAGTTCGTGCGCCGCGCGGCACAGGTCATGGGCAAGAAGGTCACCGCCATCGCGCCGCCGGCGATGCAGAAGCTGTGCGCCTACGATTACCCGGGCAATGTGCGCGAGCTGGAGAACATCATCGAGCGCGGCGTGGCGCTGGCCGGCGGCACCATGCTGGCCGAGGAGGATCTGCCGCCGGGCCTGGGCACGCATGGCGCGGCAGCCGGCGCGCGTGGCAGCAACGAGGTACGCACGCTGGAGGCGGTCGAGCGTAACCACATCCTCGACGTACTGGCCGGCGTAGGCGGCAACCGCGCGCTGGCCGCCCGCCTGCTCGGCATCGACCGCGTATCGCTGTGGCGCAAGCTGCGCCGCTACGAGGAACAGGGCCTGATCGAAGCCGACGAGGCCGACGGCGCACTGCGCGTGCGCGACGTGCCGGCCTGAGCGCACCACAACGGGGCGCAGCACCGGCACCCGTCGGCCGCGCCATGCGCAAACCCGCGCCGCGCCGTGATGTCGGCGTGGCGGGCGGCGTGGCACGCTTGATGCAAGGCAGCGGCACCCCTGTGCCGACGCAACGACGTGTTCGCCAATCTCCACCATCTTTCGCATCACGCCGCCTGGCGCCACCAGCTCGAAATGCTGCTCGAGTCGGCTGGCGAAGGCATCTATGGCGTGGACCAGAACGGCCGCTGCATCTTCATCAACCGCGCCGGCGCCGAGCTGATCGGTTTCGAGCCGGACGAAGTGCTCGGCCGCAACATGCACTACCTGATCCACCACGCGCATTCCGACGGACGCAATTACGACGTCCATGAGTGCCCGATCTTCCGCGCATTCCAGGAAGGCCACGGCGTGCGCATCGAGTCCGAAGTACTGTGGCGGCGCGACGGCAGCGCTTTCCCGGCCGAGTACACCAGCTACCCGATCCGCGACGCCGGCCAGATCGTCGGCGCCGTCGTCACCTTCGCCGACATCACCGAACGCAAGCGTGCCGAGGCCGTGCTGCGTGCCAACCAGGTCGAACTGGAGCGCCGCGTGTCCGAGCGTACCGCCGCGCTGCAGGATGCCAACGCGCGACTGCAGCAGTCGCACAGCGCCTTGCAGCGGCTGTCGGCCCACCTGCAGCAGGTGCGCGAAGACGAGCGCACGCACATCGCGCGCGAGGTGCACGACGAACTGGGCGCCTCGCTGACCGCGCTGCAGTTCGACCTGAACTGGTTGCGCCCCCGTCTTGCGCATGACAGCGCGCTGGAGCGCAAGCTCGACGACATGATGTCGGTCACCCAGCAGGCGCTGGGCGCGGTGCGGCGGATACTGACCGACCTGCGCCCGGGCGTGCTCGACCACCTCGGGCTGTGGGCCGCGATCGAATGGCAGCTGCAGGAAATGCAGTCGCGCCGCGGCCTGCGCTGCACGCTGACGCTGAACGATGCGGAACCCGAACGTCGCCTCGGCCGCAGCGCCGAAATTGCCGTCTATCGCATCGTGCAGGAAGTGCTCACCAACGTCGCCCGGCACGCCGAAGCCAGCGAGGTGAATGTCGAGGTGACCGGCCAGGCCAGCGCGATCGAACTGTGCATCCGCGACAACGGCCGCGGCATGCAGGTGCCTGCGCAACCGACCTCCTTCGGCCTGCTCGGCATGTACGAACGGGCCCGCGCGCTCGGCGGCGAGTTGCGCATCGACAGCACGCCGGGCGCCGGCACCACCGTGCATCTGCGCGTACCGGAGTCGACGCGATGAAGCCGGTACGCGTCATCATCGTCGACGATCACCTGATGCTGCGCCGGGGCATCGCACAGATCCTCGGCGAGAACCCGGCCATCGCCGTGGTCGGCGAAGCAGCGGGCGGGCCCGACCTGATGCGACTGCTGCGCGGCGACGGCGCCGACGTCGTGCTGCTCGACATTGCGCTGAGCGACCGTGACGGCTTCGACGTGCTGAAGCAGCTGCGCGTCGAGTTTCCGAAGGTCGCCGTGCTGATGCTGTCGACCTACCCGGAATCGCAGTTCGGCGTGCGCGCACTGAAGAGTGGCGCCGCCGGCTACCTGAACAAGGGCTGTTCGCCGGACCAGCTGTTCGACGCCATCGCCCGCGTCGCCGGCGGACACCTCTTCGTCACCCCGGAGCTGGCCGAACGCCTCGCCTTCGGCGTCCGCGCCGATACCCCGGCCAGCCCGCTCGACAGTCTGTCGAACCGCGAAATGCAGGTGCTGAAGCTGCTCGCCAGCGGTCACACGGTCGGTGATATCGCACGGGAACTGTCGCTGTCGGCGAATACCATCAGCACATACCGCGCACGCCTGTTCGACAAACTCGACATCAAGAACCCGGTCGAACTGGTGAGCTTCGCTGCGCGACATCAGCTGGTGGCCCTGTAGGAGCGGTCTTCCGACCGCGACAGAGCCTGTGATCACGCACAGGCTCCTTGACCTCCGCTGTGGTCGCGGTCAGAAGACCGCTCCTACAGGGATGGCGCGCCGCATCGAACGAAGGAGAACGCCATGTCTCTGCCCGCAAACCCGAAAGCCCTGCTGATCGACCTCGCCGGCGTGCTGCACGTCGGCGACGAAGTGATCCCCGGTTCCATCGAAGCGCTGGCGCGACTGCGCAGCGCCGGCTTCAAGCTCGTGTTCCTGACCAACACCACCCGCACGCCGCGGCGCACGCTGGTGGCGAAGATGCAGGCCCTGGGGCTGGACGTGCGCGACGACGAACTACTGACCGCGCCCGGCGCGACAATGAATCTGGTGCGCAGCCGCGGCCTGCATCCGCATTGGATCGTGCATCCCGACCTGCGCGACGAAGTCGGGCCCGACGCCGCGGAACCCGATGCGGTGGTGCTCGGCGACGCCGGCCACTGCTTCGACTACGCGCAACTCAACACCGCCTTCCGCCTCGTCATGCGCGACCTGCCCTTCATCGCGATGGCGCGCAACCGTCACTTCAAGGAAGAGGACGGCCTGTCGATCGACATGGGCGCCTTCGTCGCCGGGCTGGAATACAGCACCGGCGTGCAGGCCGAAGTCGCTGGCAAGCCCGCCGCCCCCTTCTTCCAGGCCGCCCTCGACACCGCCGGCGTAAGCGCCGACGAAGCCATCATGATCGGCGACGACCTGCGCGACGACATCGGCGGCGCACAAGCAGCAGGCATCGCCGGCGTGCTGGTGCGCACAGGGAAGTACAGCCCCGCCGACGAACAGAACCCGGACATCCGGCCCGCGGCGATCGACGACGACTTCGCGCGGTTTGCCGAACGCCTGTTGTAGGGACCGGAGGACCCGCTCAGAGAACTGCGGCTCCGGTCACGGATAGAGCTCGATCCTTGTGGGATCGGCCTTGGCCGCGACGCGGCCGTTGCGGTCCGCGGGCTTCGATCCAGGTCGTTGTCGGGGTCAGAAGACCCCTCCCACAGAAACCCCGGCTCCAGCCACGAATAGGGCGCGATCCCTGTGGGAGCGGCCTTGGCCGCGATGCGGCCGTTGCGGTCCGCGGGCTTCGGTACAGGCCGCTGTCGGGGTCAGAAGACCCTTCCCACAGAAACCCCGGCCCCGGCTACGGATAGGTCGCGATCCCTGTGGGAGCGGCCTTGGCCGCGACGCGGCCGTTGCGGTCCGCGGGCTTCGATCCAGGCCGCTGTCGGGGTCAGAAGACCCCTCCCACAGCCCGCTGCTCCGGCCACGGATAGAGCGCGATTCTTGTGGGAGCGGCCTTGGCCGCGACACGGCTGATGCGGGGCCGCCGGCCTCGATACAGTTCGCTGTCGGGATCAGAAGACCCTTCCCACAGAGAGCTGTCCCGGAACCGCAGGAGGGTCAGACCGTCTCCCGCCGGCGACGCAGCGCGCCAATCACGCCCAGTCCCGCGACGAGCATCGTCCAGGTGCCCGGTTCGGGGACCGCGGTGACGGTCAGCGAAATATTGTCGATGCCGGTGTTGTAGCTGTCCGGGCCGAAGCGCAGCACGAGGCCGTTAGCGCTCGACACGCCAGGCATGAAGGACAGTCGCATCACGCCAGCGTCGAAGGCGCCCGCGCTCCACAGGGTCTGGCCGGTGAGCAGGTCGAGTACGACGGCCGACGAGCCGTCGTTGCGGTTCAGGTAATCGCCGAAATCCATCGAGTTCAGCGTGACTGCGTAGCCGGCGCCCGGCGTGAACACGAATTCGGCGCTGTGGGTGTCCGGGTTGCTGCCGCCCCAAGCCACATCCACGAGGTCGGAGTAGGACGTCGACCAGTAAAAAAGGCTGCTGTTGAAGGTGGTACCGGTGGCGGCCACGAAGGAACGATGCGACACGTCGAGCAAGCCGGCCACGTCGCCATAGCCCTGGCCGATGCCGGCGCCGTTCGTGCAGGCCGCATTGGAGGCATCGCCGCAGATGTTGCCGGAGAAATCGAGCAGCACGTCGGTCGCGACAGCAGGCGCGGACGCCAGCAACGCGCTCAGACCCAGCATGGCGAAAACAGTCGGAATACGGTGAAAGCCCATCAAACACTCCTGTTGGATCGATACGGCGGCGACCCAAGCAAGATTCGGCCCTCGCGTGCCAAACGTTTGAGCACAAAGCGTTTTCGTCAACGACCACCGGTCCGGTGTAAAGCATCGCGACAGTCGCCCTGCAAGCGCGCAGGTGTCCGTCCGGCCGTGTAGTGCCCGCACTACACGACAATCACATCCGTAGTGATACCCGCCCCCCACCCCGCTCCCTAGCATTCGTCCCATGAACGCACGGGAGATCTACACGGTGGGATCGCAGCGCAAGCGCGGCTTCAGGCTCGGCATCTACGTCTTCAAGGACGCCGAGATCGTCGACTTCACCGCACCGCACGGCGTGTTTTCGGTGGCGCGGCGCTTCGACCCGGAACTGGAGGTGTTCCTGATCGCCGACGCGCAGCGGCCGGTGCAGGCGCAGGCGGGTTTCACCGTGCTGCCCAACTACAGCTTCGCCGACCGTCCGGCGATGGATGCCTTCCTGATTCCCGGCGGCGCCGGCACGCGGCAGGAAACCTGGAACAGCCGGCTGCACGAATTCATCGACGCCCTGCCCGCCAGCTGCCTGCTTACCAGCGTGTGCACCGGCTCGTGGATCTACGGCCGCATGGGCCTGCTCGACGGCATTCCGGCGACCAACCGCAAGGAGCCGGACCGGGTCGAGGCTTCGCACCTGGGCAAGCTGCCGATCGACCGTCTGGCCGAGATCGCGCCGGCCTGCCGCATTTCGCACGCCCGCGTCGTCGATGCCGGCCGCATCGTCACCGCCGGCGGCATTGCCTCCGGCATGGAGCTGGGTTTCCACCTGCTGCGCCGCGCCGGCTACGACGAGGGCTTCATCCGCGACGTGGCGCGCTGCATGGAATACAGCGCCGCCTACGACACCTACGCGCACGACATCGAGTACGCCCCGAATCCGGTCCCCTGCTTCGCCCACTGAAGTTTCCAGAACAAGGAGAGTCCCGCAATGAGCACCTTCCGCAACCCCTTCGACCCCAACGTGAAACTGAATGGCTGCGCCTGCGGCCGCCATCACAGCCAGGCTGAACACGACCAGGCCGAAGCGCTGTCCGAAGAGGCGATGCTGGACCGCGTGGTCGAAGGCGCGGTGATGCGCGCGCTGTTCCCGCACGACGAAACGCGGCGCAACTTCATCCGCGCGGTCGGCGCCAGCACGGCGATGGCGGCGATCTCGACCTTCCTGCCGCTGGGCACGGTAAAGGACGCTTTCGCCTCGCCCGGTCCGCTGGAAAAGACCAAGCTCAAGGTGGGCTTCATCCCGATCACCTGCGCCACGCCCATCATCATGGCGCACCCGCTGGGCTACTACTCGAAGCAGGGTCTGGACGTCGAAGTGGTGAAGACCGCCGGCTGGGCGGTCATCCGCGACAAGTCGCTGGCCAAGGAATACGACGCCGCGCACATGCTGTCGCCGATGCCGCTGGCGATCTCGATCGGCGCCGGCTCGAACCCCATCCCGTGGACCATGCCGGCGGTCGAGAACATCAACGGCCAGGCGATCACGCTTTCGGTCAAGCACAAGGACAAGCGCGACCCGAAGGCCTGGAAGGGCTTCAAGTTCGCGGTGCCCTTCGACTATTCGATGCACAACTACCTGCTGCGCTACTACCTCGCGGAGCACGGCATCGACCCCGACACCGACGTGCAGATCCGTTCGGTGCCGCCGCCGGAAATGGTGGCCAACCTGCGCGCCGGCAACATCGACGGCTTCCTCGCACCCGACCCGGTGAACCAGCGCGCCGTGTATGACGGCGTGGGCTTCATCCACACCCTCACCAAGGACATCTGGGAAGGCCACCCCTGCTGCGCCTTCGCCGCCAGCAAGGAGTTCGTCACGACGATGCCGAACACCTACAAGGCCCTGCTGCGCGCCATCATCACGGCCACCGCGACCGCCAGCAATCCGGCCAACCGCAAGCAGATCGCCGAGGCGATCGCGCCCGCCAACTACCTGAACCAGCCGGTCACGGTGGTCGAGCAGGTGCTCACCGGCACCTACGCCGACGGTCTGGGCGGCGTGCAGAAAGTGCCGGGCCGCATCGGCTTCGAGCCCTTCCCGTGGGAGTCCTTCGCCATCTGGATCCTGACGCAGATGAAGCGCTGGGGTCAGATCAAGGGCGATATCGACTACCAGAAGATCGCCAAGGAGGTGTTCCTCGCCACCGACGCCGCCGCGCTGATGAAGGAAGTCGGCCTGCCGGTGCCGAGCACGACGACCAAGAAGTTCTCGGTCATGAAGAAGGAATTCGACCCGGCCAAGCCAGAGGAATACCTGAACAGCTTCAAGATCCGGAAGGTGACGGCATGAGAAAAGCATGGCTGGCGCCGCTGCTGTCGGCGCTGTTCTTCGCGCTCTTCGTCGGCGCCTGGTATCTGGCGACCACCGCGTCGGCCGGCGGCGGTGCCGCCGCTCCGGCGATGGACCCGGAGTACGCGGCGCTGATGGGCGCCCAGGCCCAGGCCGGCGGACAGTCCGCCATGCCCGGCCCGGGCGAGGTCGCGGCCAAGATCTGGGAACACCTGAGCGACCCCTTCTACGACCGCGGCACCAACGATAAGGGGCTGGGCATCCAGATCGCCTACTCGATCGCCCGCGTGCTCGGTGGCTACCTGCTGGCGGCGCTGGTGGCGATCCCGCTGGGCTTCGTGATCGGCATGTCGCCGCTGATCTACAAGGCGCTCGACCCCTTCATCCAGATCCTGAAGCCGATCTCGCCGCTGGCCTGGATGCCGCTCGCGCTCTACACGATCAAGGATTCGGGCATTTCCGCCATCTTCGTCATCTTCATCTGCTCGCTGTGGCCGATGCTGGTGAACACCGCCTTCGGCGTCGCATCGGTACGGCGCGAGTGGCTGAACGTGGCGCGCACGCTGGAAGTGAGCCCGCTGCGCAAGGCCTTCCAGGTCATCCTGCCGGCGGCCGCACCGACCATCCTCACCGGCATGCGCATTTCCATCGGCATCGCCTGGCTGGTCATCGTCGCCGCGGAAATGCTGGTGGGCGGCACCGGCATCGGCTACTTCGTCTGGAACGAGTGGAACAACCTGTCGATCACCAACATCATCACCGCCATCCTGCTGATCGGCCTGGTGGGCATGCTGCTCGATCACCTGCTGGCCTGGGTGGCGCGCGCGATTTCGTGGCGCGAATGAGCCTGGAGGAAATGAGCATGAGCGCAGCCCTCGCCCCCGTCGTCCCCCTGAAGACGCAGACCCGCGACCCGTTGGATGCCGCATCGCTGCCCTCGTCCGGGTCGTCCGCAGAGAAAAAAGGCCCCATCACAATGAGCACCCAACCCTTCCTCAAGGTCGAGGGCCTGAAACGGCAGTTTCCGCAGCCGGGCAACCCCGACCCCGCGCCGGTGTTCGAAGACGTGCATTTCGGCATCGAGCGCGGCCAGTTCGTCTGCGTGCTCGGCCACTCCGGCTGCGGCAAGACCACCATCCTGAACATCCTCGCCGGGCTCGACGAAGCCACGGCCGGCCACGTCATCATGGACGGCCGCGAGGTGCGCGGCCCCTCGCTCGACCGCGGCGTCGTGTTCCAGGGCCACGCGCTGATGCCCTGGCTCAGCGCGCTGAAGAACGTCGAGTTCGCCGTGCGCAGCCGTCATCCGGACTGGAAGGCGCATCAGGTGCGCGAGCACGCGGTGAAATACCTCGAACTGGTGCACCTCGGCCACGCGCTGGACAAGAAGCCGGCCGAGCTGTCCGGCGGCATGAAGCAGCGCGTCGGCATCGCCCGCGCCTTCTCGATCGAACCGAAGATGCTGCTGCTGGACGAGCCCTTCGGCGCGCTCGACGCGCTCACCCGCGGCAGCATCCAGGACGAACTGATCGGCATCGTCGAAGCCACGCAGCAGACCGTGTTCATGATCACTCACGACGTCGACGAAGCCATCCTGCTGGCCGACCGCATCGTGCTGATGACCAACGGCCCGCGCGCCAAGATCGCCGAAATCGTCGTCAATCCGCTGGCCCGGCCGCGCGTGCGCGAAACCCTGCACCAGCAGCCCGCCTTCTACACGCTGCGCAATCACCTGGTCGATTTCCTGGTGAAGCGCTCGCGCGAATTTCAGCCCGGCCACGGCTGGGATGCGAAGAACCCGCCTCTCGTCCACCCCGGCCAATCCAGCCAACCCGCCTGAACACCACCTCAAAGGAGACTCACATGAAACGCGAAGACGTCACCGATCTCATCGTCGAACGCAAGGTTGCCAAGGGCCTCAAGTGGGCCGACCTCGCCAAGGCCATCGGCCTCAGCAAGGAATGGGTCACCGCCGGCCTCCTCGGCCAGATGACCTTCACCGCCGAACAGGCCAAAACCATCGGCGAAATGCTCGACCTCCCGGCCGAAGCCGTCACCCAGCTCCAGGTCGTGCCCTACAAGGGCTCTCTGCCCACCGCCGTGCCCACCGACCCGCTGATCTACCGCTTCTACGAACTGATCAACGTGTACGGCACCACCTTCAAGGCACTCATCCATGAAGAATTCGGCGACGGCATCATGAGCGCGATCGACTTCAAGATGGATCTGGCGCGAGAAGCCAATCCCGCTGGCGACCGCGTCAGCATTACGATGAGCGGGAAGTTCCTGCCGTACAAGACGTACTAAGACACCTGATGTGAAGTGCTTGACCGGCGCGGCACGCGCTGGTCATATTGAGGCCGCATGATCCCGCCAGGGCATGCGGCCTCCTTTTTTCCCATTAGCAGGCTGGTGAGAAACCCGTGAATCCTTCCGGAGCATGTCCTTCCGATCATTTTTTCCGGCACCGGAAGTGCGCCGTGGCGTGTGACTCAGGACTCTCTAACCCTCGCATCCCGCTGCTCGCCAGGCAGCGGACGCATCTATCCGTTCTACACGGCAGCCGGTCGCATCAGGCTCAGCATTCGGCTCAGGT
>NZ_JCANOT010000013.1:0-14227 GCF_059552495.1 Methyloversatilis sp. S146-33 | reverse complement strand
AGCCGGGACAGCCGGCATGCCCCACTTGTCTGCCCGCCGTCTCCATCCCCTGTCGCTGATCGCACTGCTGCTGGCGCTGCTGGTGGCCGCACCGGTGCTGTCGGTGCTGTTCAACCTTTTCAGCGGCGGCACCGGCGACACCTGGGCGCATCTGGCGTCGACCGTGCTGCCTGAGTACGTCGCCAGCACGCTGTGGCTCTGTCTTTGGGTCGGGCTGGGTACCGCGGTGATCGGTGTGTCGACCGCCTGGGCCACCGTGATGTGGGAATTCCCGGGCCGCCGCGTGCTGGAATGGGCCATGGTGCTGCCGCTGGCCACACCCGCCTACGTGATGGCCTATACCTACACCGACCTGCTGCAGTTCGTCGGCCCGGTGCAGACGGCCTTGCGTGACACCTTCGGCTGGGAGCGCGGCGACTACTGGTTTCCGGACGTGCGCACCGTCGGCGGTGCCGCCTGCATGTTCGTCGCCGTGCTCTATCCCTACGTATATCTGCTGACGCGGCAATCGCTGATCGAACGCGCTGCCGGGCTGAACGAGGCGGCGCGCATGCTGGGGCAGGGCGCCTGGGAAGCCTTCTTCCGCGTCACGCTGCCGCTGGCACGGCCGGCGATTGCTGCTGGCGTGTCGCTGGCGCTGATGGAGACGCTGGCCGATTACGGTGCGGTGAGCTATTTCGGCGTGCAGACTTTCACCACCGGCATCTACCGCGCCTGGTTCTCGCTCGGCGACCGTGTCGCCGCGGCACAGCTGGCCGCGCTGCTGCTTGGTTTTGTCGCCATGTTGCTGCTGGCCGAACGGCTGAGCCGCGGTGGTGCGCGTTTCCATGACAGCGGTCGCGCCGGCGGCAGTGCGCGCCGCCATGCGCTGTCGCGCGCCGCCGGCTGGGGCGTCACCGTCGCCTGTGTGCTGCCGCTGGCGGCCGGCTTCATCGTGCCGGCAGCGGTGCTGTTGAAGTGGGCGTTTTCCGAGGGTGACGCGCAGTTCGGCGAGCGTTTCGTCGGGCTGGCAATCAACAGCTTCACGCTGGCCGCTGTCGCCAGTGTCTGTGCGGTGGCGCTCGCGCTGTTGCTCGCCTACGCGGTCCGCACCAGCCGCTCGCGTCTGGTGGCGCTGGCGCGCTCGGCCGTCGGTCTGGGCTACGCAGTGCCGGGTGCGGTGATCGCGGTCGGTATCCTGATTCCGGTCACCCGTCTCGATCACCTGCTGTCCGGGCTGTGGCAGCAGTGGACCGGCAGCAACCCGGGGCTGTTGCTGACAGGCGGCATTGCTGCGCTGGTGTATGCCTATCTGGCGCGCTTCCTGACGGTGTCGCTGCAATCGGTCGAGTCGGGTCTGGCGCGCATCACGCCCAGCATGGACGAAGCGGCGCGCAGCCTCGGCCTCGGTGTCGGCGCGACCCTGCGCCGCGTGCACTGGCCGATGCTGCGCGGCAGCCTGCTGACCGCCTCGCTGCTGGTATTCGTCGATGTGATGAAGGAGTTGCCGGCGACGCTGGTGATGCGGCCGTTCAACTTCGACACGCTGGCCACCCAGGCTTACACACTGGCCAGTGATGAACGTCTGCAGGAAGCATCGACCGCGGCGCTGGCCATCGTCGCCGTCGGCCTGCTGCCCTTGATTGCGCTGTCGAGACAGATCGCGCGATCGCGGCGGAATTGAGGAGGCGCGCTGTCTGCGCGCCCAGCCAGACCACTGCAGCAGTAGCGTTGGCCGTGGCGGCGGGGCAGGTCGCAGACTTTGATACAGGCCGCAGTCGGGGTCAGAAGACCCCTCCCACAGAATTCCGGTGCCAGCTCCGGTCGTGAATCGGCCACCCCGCCCCTGTGGGAGCGGTCTTCTGACTGCGACTGGGCCGCTGATGTCCGCAGGCTTCGATACAGGTTGCCGTCGGGGTCAGAACACCCCTCCCACTGAACCCAGGCGCGCGCTCAGTTCGTGGGCGGATCGACCGGCTCGTTCAGCACCAGCCAGTACAGACCGAGCTGGCCGACGGCGTAGATGAACTTCTCGAAATCCACCGGCTTGCGGATGTAGCTGTTGGCGCCGAGCTGGTAGGCCTCGTAGATGTCCTGCTGCTCGCGCGAGGTGGTCAGGATGACGACCGGCAGCAGATTGGTGCGCGCAACACGCACCCGGCGCAGCACTTCCAGGCCGTCTACACGCGGCAGTTTCAGGTCGAGCAGGATGACTGCCGGTGCGACCGACAGGTCGCGGCCGGCGTGGTGGCCGGTGCCGAAGAGATAGTCGAGCGCTTCTACGCCGTCGCGGGCCACGACGACTTCGTTGGCGATGCGGTTCTTGTGAAAGGCTCGAAGCGTCAGCGCCTCGTCGTCGGGATTGTCTTCAACCAGCAGTATCGGGCGTTCGCTTGCCATAAAACCAGCCTGTCCAGGTCTCCCGCATCACTGCGATGGGGGTTCCAGCGTGAAGAAGAAACTTGCTCCGCGTTCCACCTCGGCTTCAGCCCAAATCCGCCCGCCGTGCCGCTGCACGATGCGGTGGACGATGGCCAGACCGATGCCGCTGCCTGAAAACTCACCGACCGAGTGGAGTCGCTGGAAGGGGCCGAAGAGCTTTGTTGCGTAACGCATGTCAAAGCCCGCACCGTCGTCCTTCACAAAATACACGAGCTCTCGTCCACGCTGCAAGCAGCCGATTTCGATGCGGGCGGCGTCATGGCGGCTGGTGAACTTCCATGCATTGCGCAACAGATTGTCGATCGCGATGCGCAAGAGGTTGGCGTCAGCATACACGCGCATCGACGGCTGGATGAGGAATTCTGCCCTGCGCTCGGGCTCGGTCCGGGCCAGGTCGGCGGCCAGTTCCGAGGCCATCGCGCTGAGATCCACCACCTGTCGGTTCATTTCGTTGCGCGTGATGCGGGCGAGGCCGAGCAGGTCGTCGATCAGCCGGTGCATGCGCTGCGTGCCGGCGCGGATGCGCTGCAGGTAGTCGCGGCCGCGTTCGTCGAGCCGGTCGGCGTAATCCTCCTCGATCATCCGCGAAAAACCGTCGATGCCGCGCAACGGTGCCGCGAGATCGTGCGATACCGAGTAACTGAAGCTCTCAAGTTCGCGCATCGCGGTGACCAGTTCGGCCGTGCGCTCGCGCACGCGCGTTTCCAGCTGCTGGTTCAGCGCCAGCACGCTGCGTTCGGCGTCCTTCTGCGCGCGGATGTCCAGACCGGTACCGAGCAGGTGCGGCAGACCGTCGAGGTCGATGCGGTAGAGGCTGAAGGCGTGCGCCAGGTGTTCGCCGCCGGCCGACAGCAACTCCGCCTCGAAGGTGGCGTCGCGGTGTGTCAGGGCGCGCCGGGCCTGACGCCGCAGCAGCGGGTGGAACTCCGGCGGGAAGAGATCGAGCGCCGGTTTGCCGATCAGATCGAGGGCGCGGTGGCCGGTGACCGCCTGCAGGTTCTCGTTCCAGCGACGCAGCGCGCCGCGTGCGTCGAGCAGGAAGAAGGCGCCGGGCATGCTGCGCACCAGCGCAGCCGAAAAATTCTCCTCGCGGCGCGCGGTGTCGAGCGCACGGCGACGGGCCGTGTCGTCGGAGAAGATCCAGATGGTCTCGCCCGCTTCACCGGCGTCGCTGGCCAGCTGGCGCACCGAAACGTAGGCATGAAGCGGACTGCCGTCGCGCCGCTGCAGCGTGGTTTCCTGTGCGTAGGGCTGCGGCTTGACGCGCGCAGCGCCTTCGAGCAGGCGCGACAGTTCCATCTCGTCGCGGAAGAAGGGTTCCATCGTCTGCCCGATCAGCGCCCGGCGGTCGTGGCCGAATATTTCCTGACAGCGCCGGTTGCAGTCGGCGATACGGTCGTCGCGCACATAGACGATGGCCACCGGCACGTCGTCGAGCAGGGCCTGCTTCTCGGTCACCAGCGTGCGCACCGCCTGTTCGGCCAGCTTGCGCTCGGTGATGTCGGTGATCGAGCCGGAGAAACGCAGCACCTTGCCCACCGTGTTGCGCGTCGCCAGACCGCGGTCGCGCACCCACAGGTAGTGACCGTCCTCGTGCCGCATGCGGTACTCGATATCGAACGATTCACGACGCAGGAAGTGCTCGTCGATCGCGTGCTGCAGTCGCGACAGGTCGTCCGGATGCACGCGCTCGAGCAGCTGTTCGTGCGTCTGCGGCTGCATGGACTGAGGCAGGCCGAGGATTTCGCTCAGTCGCGGCGACAGGAAGTAACGGCCGGCGCCGATGTCCCAGTCCCAGGCGCCGTCGAAGGAACCCCGCACCGCGTGGAACAGCCGCGCCTCGCTTTCGCGCAACGCGTCCAGTGTCATGCGATCGCGTGTCACGTCCTCTATCGTGCCGGAGACGTAGAGCGGCTTGCCCACGGCGTCGTGGTGGGCGCTTGCGCGCAGCCGGAACCAGCGATAGGTGCCGTCGCGCACGCGCAGCCGGATCTGGTCGTCGCTGTGCGTCATTTCGCGCCCGAAAAGCCGTTCGCGCGCGCGCCTGACCGTGCCGGCGTCGTCCGGGTGGGTGGCGGCGCCCCAGTTGAACTGCTGCGCGAACGAAGCGTCGCCGCCGTAGCCGAGCAGGTCGGGAAAGCGATCGCTGTACCAGATCTGACCAGTCTGCAGATTCCATTCCCACTGCGCTTCGTCGTGCGCGCTGGCCACCCGCGCGAGACGCTCGGCCTCGGCGACGGCGTCGCGACGGCGCTGTTCGAGCGCCGAGCAGGCCGCCTCCAGTACCTGCGCAAGTTTGCTGAGCGGATGCCCCGCCGGGAGGGCGACACGCCCCACCGGTTCGCCGCGCACCAGCGCCGTCGCCGCCGCCTCGACCGGACCGATGGCATGGGCGACGCGCCGTCGCTCGGCGGTACGCGCGCCCCAGGCGACCAGCACGCAGAAGACCGCCAGCGCACAGGCCGGCAGCAGCGTGGTCAGCAGCACCGGCAGCCCGGTGTCGCGCGCGGCGCCTATCGTCAGCGTACCGACCAGCGCGCCGTCCACGCGCAGACCGCCTTCCGCGCGCAGCGTGAGCGCGCTGTCGGCGGCGGCGGAGGCGGGCAGATCGACCAGCAGTTCACCCTTTGCGTCGCGCAGGCTGGCTTCGGTCAGCAGACCTCGGTCGTACGCGTCGGACAGAATGCGGCGCAGTTCGGGCGTCTGCCGCGCCTGCAGCGGCGCCATCAGCGTGTGCGAAAGTTCCGCGTGAACGGCACGCAAATCGCCGCGTGCCGACAGGCTGGCCAGGCCGAGCGAAATCATCAGCACGAAAACGCCGAGCGCGATCGCCTGCCAGCTCGTGGCGGACAGGCGGTGCGAACGGCGATGCGGTGTGGTGTCGGCCGGAGGCGTTTCGCTGCTGCTCATTGCTCCAGATCTTCTGCCCGCAGCAGGAATACGGGAGCAGTGGCCGAGTCGGTGTCGAGCCAGACCAGCGGCAGGTTGGGCAGCGCGGCTTCGGTTTCGGCCTGGTTGCGGCCGACCTCGACCAGCAGCAGACCACCCGGGTTCAGGTGGCGGCCCGCTTCGGCGACGATGCGGCGCACGATATCCATGCCGTCGGCGCCGGCGCCGAGTGCCATTTCCGGCTCGCGACGGAATTCGTCGGGCAGCGCAGCCATGGCCGCTTCGGTCACGTAGGGCGGATTAGAAATGATGAGGTCGTAGCGTCGCTCACCCACCGGTTCGAACAGGTCGCCGTGCAGCACTTCGATGCGCTCGCGCAGCGCGTGGTCGTGGATGTTGAGCTGGGCGACCTTGAGCGCGTCGGCCGACAGGTCGACGGCATCGACCCGTGCCTCCTGGAAGAAGTGCGCGGCGGCGATCGCCAGACAGCCGGAACCGGTGCACAGGTCGAGGATGCGCTCAGGTTCGCCCATGTCGTCGAGCCACGGCGCGAAGCCGTCCTGCATCAGTTCGAAAATGTGCGAACGCGGAATGATGACGCGTGGATCGACGCGGAAGCGGAAGGGGCCGAGCCAGGCTTCGCCGGTGATGTAGGCGGCCGGTTCGCGCTCTTCGCAGCGGCGTTCGGTCACGCGCATCAGGCGCTCGCATTCGTCCACCGTCAGCGCGGCGTCGAGGAAGGGTTCGAGGCGATCGAGCGGCAGGTGCAGCGTGTGCAGCACCAGATAGACGGCCTCGTCCCAGGCGTCGACGAAGCCCTGGCCGAAGGCGACCTCGGCCGCGCCCATGCGGCTGACCAGATAGCGCACCCAGTCACGCACCGACATGAGTTCTTCCGGCGGCACCGTTTTCTTCGCGGGTGCCTTGTCGCTGGTCTTGAGTTTCATGCTGTGTTTCCTTGACCGAGCAGCCGGTCGAGCAGGTTTTCGTAGATGCGCGACAGCGGCTCGATGTCGGCCACCGCCACGCATTCATTCAGTTTGTGGATGGTGGCGTTGCTCGGGCCGATCTCGACCACCTGGGTGCAGATGTCGGCAATGAAGCGGCCGTCCGAGGTGCCGCCGGTGGTCGACAGTTCCGTCGTCAGTCCGGTCACGTCGCGGATGGCCGCTTCGGCCGCATCGACCAGCGTGCCGCGCGGCGTCAGGTAGGGCTTGCCGCCCAGCGTCCACACGATGTCGTGGTCGACGCCGTGCCGATCGAGTACGTCAATCAGCCGCGCTTTCAGCGATTCGGGCGTGCTGGCGGTCGAGAAGCGGAAGTTGAACAGCACCTCCAGCGTCCCCGGAATGACATTGGTCGCGCCGGTACCGCCCTTGATGTTCGAAATCTGCCAGCTGGTCGGCGGGAAGTACTCGTTGCCCTCGTCCCAGCGGATGGCGGCGAGTTCGGCCAGCGCAGGGCCGAACATGTGGATCGGGTTCTTCGCCAGGTGCGGGTAGGCGATGTGCCCCTGCACCCCCTTGACCGTGAGCTTGCCGGACAGCGAACCGCGGCGGCCGTTCTTGATCATGTCGCCCAGCTTCGTCACCGAAGTGGGCTCGCCGACCACGCAGTAATCGAGCTTCTCGCCGCGTGCGGCAAGTCGCTCGACGACGCGGATGGTGCCGTCGATGGCATCGCCTTCCTCGTCGGAGGTGAGCAGGAAGGCGATCGAGCCGGCGTGGTCGGGGCAGCGCGCGACGAAACGTTCGGTCGAGGTGACGAAGGCAGCCAGCGAAGCCTTCATGTCGGCCGCGCCGCGGCCGTACAGCATGCCATCGCGCACGACCGGTTCGAACGGGTCGCTGTTCCACTGGTCGAGCGGGCCGGTGGGCACCACGTCGGTGTGACCGGCAAAGCAGAACAGCGGGCCGGCGGTGCCGCGACGCGCCCACAGGTTGGACACGCCGCCGGCGTCGATGCGTTCGAGTGTGAATCCGGCTGCGGCCAGCCGGTTGCCTATTGTTTCGAGACAGCCGCCGTCGACTGGCGTGACCGAACGGGTGGAAATGAGCTGCCGGGTGAGCTCAAGGGTTGCATCTGACATACAGGGGAGGAATCCGGAGGTGGTCGGCGATGCGGTCAGCGGCCGCTTTCGTCGAGGTTGAGCGAGAACTCGGCAAACGATGCGCCAATCGGCTCGGTCGACTCGAGATCGCGCATTTCCAGGCTGGGCGCATCGGCCTTCGGTGCTTCCGGCGCACCGAACTGCGAGTTGTTGATGAGCCAGGACAGATTGGTCGGCGAGTCGGAATTCGACAGCGCCTCGTCGAGCGTGATTTCGCCCTCGCGATAGAGGCGGAACAGATCCTGTTCGAAGGTTTGCGAACCGGGCGCCATGCTGCGCTCCATCGCTTCCTTGACGCTGTTGATTTCGCCGCGCTCGACCAGCTCGGAAATGTGGCGCGTGTTCAGTAGCACTTCGACCGCCGGCATGCGCCGGCCATCCGGCTTGCGCACCAGACGTTGCGAAATGATGCCCTTCAGCGTGACCGACAGGTCGAGGAAGAGCAGCGGACGGCTGTCCAGCGGGAAGAAATTGACGATGCGGTTCAGCGCGTGGTGGGCGTTGTTGGCGTGCAGCGTGGCCAGGCAGAGGTGGCCGGTCTGCGCGTAGGCGAGGGCGGCCTGCATGGTTTCGACGTCGCGGATTTCGCCGATCAGGATGCAGTCGGGCGCCTGGCGCATCGCGTTCTTCAGCGCCGGCGCCCAGCCCTCGGTGTCCATGCCGATCTCGCGCTGGTTCACGATGGACTTCTTGTGCTTGAACAGGTACTCGATCGGATCCTCGACCGTCAGGATGTGACCCGACTTGTTGGCGTTGCGATGGTCGATCATCGCCGCCATCGTCGTCGACTTGCCGGAACCGGTGGCACCGACGACCAGGATGAGCCCGCGCTTTTCCATGATCAGCTCGGTCAGCACCGGCGGCAGGCCAAGCGTGTCGAGCGGCGGAATGTCGCCGAGGATGTAGCGCACCACCATGGCGATGCTGCCGCGCTGCCAGAACATGTTCACGCGGAAGTTGCCGAGGTCGCGCCGGCCGAAGGACAGGTTCAGTTCGCGCGTCTTCTCGAACTTCTGCTGCTGCTCGTCGCTGAGCATTTCGTAGGCCATGCGCTGGATCGTTTCCGGATCCATCACGCGCTGGTTGATCGGCACCGTGGTGCCCTGGATCTTGATCGCGATCGGCGCGCCGGCAGAAATGAAGATGTCGGAGGCGTTCTTGTCCGCCATGACCTGGAACAGCTTGTCGAGAATCACGGCGGGCCTCCGACGGCAGCGACTTCAGTGGATCAGTAGGGGCTCAGGCGCGCAGCAGTTCGTTGATGCTGGTCTTGGCGCGCGTCTGCGCGTCGACCCGCTTCACGATGACCGCGCAGTACAGGCTGTACTTGCCGTCGGCCGACGGCAGGTTGCCGGACACGACGACCGAACCTTCGGGCACGCGGCCGTACATCACCTCGCCGGTGGCGCGGTCGTAGATCTTGGTGCTCTGGCCGATGTACACGCCCATCGAGATGACGCAGTTGTCCTCGACGATGACGCCTTCGACCACTTCCGAACGGGCGCCGATGAAGCAGTTGTCGCCGATGATGGTCGGGTTGGCCTGCACCGGCTCCAGCACGCCGCCAATGCCGACGCCGCCCGACAGGTGCACATTCTTGCCAATCTGCGCGCAGGAACCGACGGTGGCCCAGGTGTCGACCATGGTGCCTTCACCGACATAGGCGCCGATGTTCACGTAGGACGGCATCAGCACCGCGTTCTTCGCGATGAAAGCGCCGCGGCGCACGGTGGCCGGCGGCACGACGCGGAAACCGCCGGCGCGGAAGGCCGCTTCGTCGTAGCCGGCGAACTTCATCGGCACCTTGTCGTAGTAGCGCGTTTCGGCGCCGTCCATGACGACGTTGTCCTGCATGCGGAAGGACAGCAGCACCGCCTTCTTGATCCACTGGTGGGTGACCCACTCGCCGTCGATGCGCTCGGCGACGCGCAGTGCGCCGCTGTCCAGCTGCGAAAGGACGAAGTCGATTGCTTCGCGCACTTCGGCCGGCGCATTGGTCGGCGAGTACTGGGTGCGGTTTTCGAAGGCGGTTTCGATGATCTGCTGTGCGGCCTGCATGGAGGGTGTCCCGTAAGTTTTATGGTGTGGAGGGTAGTGGCGCCGCGGCTCAGAGCGCGCGGCAGAACTGCACGATGCGTTCAGCGGCCTCGATGCACTCGCCGGCGGGTGCCACCAGCGCGATGCGGACGAAGCCTGCCCCCGGGTTGATGCCGTGGGCGTTGCGGGCAAGGTAGCTGCCCGGCAAAACCGCAACATTATATTCGGCGAGCAGCCGGCGGGCGAATTCGGCGTCATCGATCGGCGTGCGCGCCCACAGGTAGAAGCTGGCGTCCGGCAGCGGCGAATCCATGACCGAGGCGATCAGCGGCTGCACCGCGTCGAACTTGGCGCGGTACTGGTCGCGGTTGTCGCGCACGTGCGCCTCGTCCTGCCAGGCCGCGATGCTGGCACGCTGCACTGCCAGCCCCATCGCGCTGCCGTGGTAGGTGCGGTAGAGCAGGAAGCGCTTGAGCAGGCGGGCGTCGCCGGCAACGAAGCCGGAGCGCAGGCCCGGCACGTTGGAGCGCTTGGACAGGCTGGAAAACACCACCAGCCGCTCGAAACCGCTGCGGCCGAGCGCCTGCGCGGCCTGCAGGCCGCCGAGCGGCGGTGCCGCCTCGTCGAAGTAGATTTCCGAATAGCACTCGTCGGAGGCGATCACGAAACCGTGGCGGTCGGCCAGTTCGAACAGCGTGCGCCATTCCTCCAGCGTCATCACCTTGCCGCAGGGGTTGGCCGGCGAGCACACGTACACAAGCTGCACGCCCTTCCAGTCGGCGTCGGCGATGCGGTCGAAATTGCAGGCGAAGCGATCGTCCGGCAACTGGTTGTAGAAGGCGAGCTGCGCGCCGGCGAGCAGGGCCGCGCCTTCGTAGATCTGATAGAACGGGTTGGGTGCGAGCACCTTGGCGTCGGGCCGGCTGGCATCGATCACGCACTGCGCGAACGAAAAGAGCGCCTCGCGCGAGCCATTCACCGGCAGCACCTGGGTCGCCGCATTCACGGCAGGCAGACCGTAGCGGCGCTGCAGCCAGGCCGCGATACACTCGCGCAGCGCGTCGATGCCTGCGGTGGTCGGATACACCGCGAGGCCGTCGAGCGCGCCGGTCAGCGCATCCTTGATCAGCTGCGGCGTGGCATGCTGCGGCTCGCCGATCGACAGGCGCACCAGCGGCAGATCGGCCGGGCCGGTCACGCCGGCGGTCAATTCCTTCAGTCTTTCAAAGGGATAGGGTTGGAGCAGCGACAGATGGGGCGTGACGGGCAGGGTGTCGTTCAACATGAAAGTCAGCAGTTTCGGTCCTTGAAGCCGGTGACGCCGACCGCGGCGCCCGGAAACGCATAAGTATACGTCCCGATGCTCACTTCCCGCCGGCCGTCTTCACGGCTGCTGCCCTCGATCGCGCTGCTCGCCGGCGCCGTCATCTGGGGCCTCATCTGGTACCCCTACCGCGTCATCGACGCCGCCGGCATGGGCGGCGTCACCGCCACCTTCATCACCTACGGCCTTGCCTTCCTGTTCGGCCTTGTGCCGCTGTGGCCGGTGCTGCGCCGTACCCGGCCCAGCTTCTGGCTGGTCGCGCTGGCGCTGGCGGCCGCCGGCACCAATCTGGGTTATGTGCTGGGTACGCTGGACGGCGTCGTGATGCGCGTGCTGCTGCTGTTCTACCTGTCGCCGCTATGGACCGTACTGCTGTCGCGCCTGCTGCTGGGCGAACGGCTGAGCCGGGCGGGTGCCGGCGTGATCGCGCTGTCGCTGGCCGGCGCCTTCGTCATGCTGTGGCGCCCGGAACTGGGCCTGCCCTGGCCACAGGGCTCCGCCGAGTGGATGGGCCTGGGCGCCGGCGTCTGTTTCGCGCTGGCCAACGTGCTCATCCGCCGCACGGCCCACATCGAGATCGAACAGAAGGTGATGGCCGTCTTCCTCGGCGTCATCGCCGTCGCACCCGTCGCCGCCTGGCTGCGCGGCGAAGCCCCGCTTCAGCAGTTCGCCGCCATCGGCGCCGACACCTGGCTGCTGCTCGCGCTGATAGGCGGCGTGCTGCTGCTGGTCAATCTGGTGGTGCAGTACGGCATCACCTTCCTCAGCGCCAACGCCGCGATCGCGCTCTTCCTGTTTGAACTGGTGGTCGCCGCGATTTCGTCGTGGTGGCTGGCGGGGGAGGTGATGGGCGTGAAGGAGTGGATAGGAGGTGCGATGATCATCGCGGCCAGTCTGTTTTCGGGGCATCTGGAGGCGCCGCGAGATGCAGAGCGGGCGCAGGGAAGTGAAACGGCTCTTCGCGGTTAGTCCGATGCGCGGAAGCGCGGCGTGCGCCAGCAGGCCACCACTGGAGTTCCTGGGCGGCGGCCCGCCTTGGCGAAACTACAGGTGGAAATCGCCCGCCGCTTCCGGCTGGTAAAGCACACGCTCGATCCGGATGCGCCGGGTCCGGTGCGGCGTCCGCCAGTCGATGCAATCGCCCTCCCGGTAACCGAGGATGGCGGTGCCGACGCTGGAGCAGACCGACAGCTTCCCGGCACTGCCGTCCGCGTCCTCCGGATAGACCAGGGCCACTTCCATTTCCTCGTCGTCCAGATGCAGCACGGCGCGCGAGTTCATCGTGACGACATCCCGCGCCACCTGGCGCGAATCGACCACGATGGCGCGTTCGATTTCGTGTTCGAGATCGACCACGTCCGCGTCGACCTCCAGCGCGATCAGGTTGCGCAGCCGGGCCTGGTCGATTTCGGTGACGTAGATGCCGGCGGGGTCGCTCTCCGTGTCTTCGCGCAGGCGCTGCAGATAGCGCTCCCAGTTCATGGCGAATGACTTCAGCGTCGGTGTCTCGCTTTCGAGCACGAAGCCGCAGCGCAGGAAGGCGTTCAGCGAGCGCGTGTTGTCGGCGTGAATCCTGGCGATGAGCTTTTGGGCCCGCATGTCGAAGAAGGCGAGCTTCATGCCTTCGCGCAGCGCACTGGCGCCCAGCTTGCGGCCCCAGTTGTCGCGGTCTCCGATGACCAGCACGATCTCGCAGTCCGCGCCGGTCTTGACCAGGCGGACGAAGCCCACCGGCCGGTCATCCCGGTCGCAGGCCATGAAGAAGCGGCCGCCCTGGTTGAACAGATGAGTCAGGACGGGTAGCTGAACCCGACTGACGACCTGTTCGATGTGGCGGGAGACGTGACGCGAATCGCTCAGATAGCGGATGACGTTCTCGTCCTCCAGCCAGTCCATCAGATTCAGCGCGTTGGCCCGGGTGATTTCCGGGCACAGAGAAATGAAAGGCTTGCTCATTTTCACCCCATTCGATCTCAAGGATGAAAGCCTTCCATGGTCAGTGCCATGACGGTTCTTTCGACGGACGCGCCATTTTAGGGCATTGGGCACGAACGGGCCAGTTCGCGCGCCGCGGCAGAGGGGCAGATGCGCGTGCTTTCGCGTCATGCGCGGCGAGGCAGCCGTAAGGTCGCTTTTCACGCGTTCGCAAGAATGCGTGAATTGGTACGGACGTGACAGGTGTTGCACTGCACAAGATACGACTTTTGGCCTAGCATGAAACCATTGCCTTCGTGTGGACCGAGCGATGCAACGCGATACCGAAGAAATCTACCCACTCGGGTGCAAGCGCAAGGTGGCGGGCGAGTACCGGGTGCACTACTACGGCTACTGGATCAAGATCTACGAGCCGCCCGCTGACTCGCTGTCGGCGAAGAAGAAGCTGATTGAGGCGTTGACCCGGCGCCTGTTCAACCATGTCGAGCACGGCATCAACATTCCGGGCTCCCGCCTGAACGAGGCACGCGCCGCCTACGATGCCGAGCAGGATCCCGCGCTCAAGCGGGTCAAGGGCGGCATGCTCGCGGGGGCGCTGTTCAACCGCGCGACGGACATATTCACCAGACTGGTCGAACTGCAGGCGGCGGGTGTCGAGATCGACAGCGACAACGGCCTGATGCGCGAGTGCGGCCACTGTCTTCAGGAAGCGCTGGAGCTCGGTCGCTCGGTGCGGCACCGCAGCGGCGAAGAAGGTATCGACGAAATGTGGGGCGAGCCATTCAAGGCATTTTCGGTGCCGGTCGAGTCGTTCTACGAAAGCCGTTACATCAAGATCGCGCTCACCATGCGCGATATCGACCTGATCGCCGGCGAACTGTGCGACACCTTCGGCAATCGCCCACGCTTCAAAGGACTTTCCGACCTTGTCGTGAGCTTCGCCGATGCGGCCAAGATCAAGACGGAAACCCTGCGCACGGACAAGTGCATCTTCGATGTCTGGGCCGGCTTCGCGGTGTCGGCGGAAGAGCTGCTCGCCTTCGTGCCGGACGATGCGGACTGTACGGACGCTGAACGGCGCGATCTCGATCTGGGTGTGCGCCTGATCCGTCAGGGCACGGAACTGCTGAGCGACATCACGCGGGCACGGGTGCCGATGCCCAAGAGCACCCGTGAATTCGTCGCACGCTGCGCCGACTACCGCTTGCGCGCGCCGTCCTGTTGATGCGATCGCCGAGGCAGGCCTGAAGGCGATCGCTGCAGTACCGCCGCGAAACCGCCGCTGTGCCCGGTGCCGTGCCTGATCATGCAATGAGCCACAACGGACGCGCTGAAACCGGCAGGCTGCTGCAGGACTGACCGACCCTAGCTGTGAAGAGTCAAGAGGTTGTTCTGCGAATTTGAGAGACGGGACATAGGGACTTTGCAAGCGATGCCGTGATGAGGTCGGTGCCAGTTGTAGAAGTGGTTCCAGAGAGGCAAAGCGGCTTTGCGCAGGTCGGAGTTGGGAT